>NZ_JBSFWT010000106.1:0-23508 GCF_053594975.1 Streptomyces sp. NPDC002537 | reverse complement strand
TGAACGAGGGCCTCGCGGCGGCGGCCAGCGACGCCTACCGCGAGGCCGCCTCCGAACTGCTGCGCCGCCGGGCTCAGAGGGCCTTCAGCTGGGCGAGGAACCATTGCGCCGGCGGGAGGGCGGTCGCGGCCGCCGCCAGGCGGCGGGAGCGCCGCAGCCGCTCGGCCGGGTCCATCCGCAACGCCTCGTGCAACGCACGAGAAGTCGCCTCCACGTCGTACGGGTTCACGACCAGCGCCTCGGAGCCCAGCTCCGCCACCGCCCCCGCCTCCCGCGAGAGGACCAGCGCGCAGCCGTGGTCGGAGACCACCGGCACCTCCTTGGCGACCAGGTTCATGCCGTCGCGGATGGGGTTGACCAGGGCCACGTCCGCGAGCCGGTAGGCCGCGAGGGAGCGGGCGAAGTCGTCCTTGACGTGCAGGGCCACCGGCTCCCAGCCGGCCGTGCCGAACGTGGAGTTGATGTCCCGCGCGACCCGTTCCACCTCCGCCGTGTAGTCGCGGTAGACCCGCAGGTCCTGCCGCGAGGGATAGGCGAAGGCGATGTGCACGACCCTGCCCCGCCACTCGGGGTGGTCCTCCAGCAGCCGCCGGTACGCGTGCAGGCCGCGCACGATGTTCTTGGACAGCTCGGTGCGGTCCACCCGGACGATCGTCCTGCGGTCCGGCCCGATCTGCTCCCGGAGCGCGGCCAGCCGCTCCTCGACGTCCGCCCGGTGGGCCCGCTCGCGCAGGAAGTCCGCGTCGGCGCCCAGCCCGTGCACCCCGAGCCGGACCGTCCGCCCCTCGAAGAGGACCGCCGTCCCGCCCGTCCCGCGGACCACCTCCGCCCCCAGCACCTTCTCGCAGCAGTCGGCGAACGCGTCCGCCCAGCGCTCGGTGAGGAAGGCCGCGCGGTCGCCGCCCAGCACACCGCGCAGCACCTGCTCCGCCACGTCGTCCGGCAGCAGCCGGTAGTAGTCCGGCGGCGCCCACGGGGTGTGCGAGAAGTGGCCGATGCGCAGGTCCGGGCGGCGCGCCCGGAGCAGGCCCGGCACCAGGGTCAGGTGGTAGTCCTGCACGAGCACGGCCGCGCCGTGCGCGGCCTCCTCGGCGATCGCGTCCGCGAAGGCCGTGTTGTACGCCTCGTACGCCGCCCACTGCCGGCGGAAGTCCGCGTCGAAGACGGGCGCCAGCGGCGTCTCGTACAGCAGGTGGTGGATGAACCACAGCACCGAATTGGCGACGCCGTTGTAGGCGGCGGCGAAGGTGTCCGGGGCGATGTCCAGCATGCGCACCAGGTGACCGCCGGTGTCCTCGGCGTCGAGTCTTCGGCCCGCGCGCCGCGCCGCCTCGCGGTCGCCGTCGCCGAGCGCCGCGCACACCCATACGGCGCTCGCGTCGTGCCCTATTGCGCTGAGCCCGGACACCAGACCGCCACCGCCGCGCCCGGCGGTCAGCCGGCCCTCGTCGGTCAGCTTGTACGAGACCGGGCCGCGGTTGGAGGCGACGACGATCCGCGCGGCGTGCATGTGCGGCTGCATGTGCTCAGCGACCATGTGGCCAGCCTTGCCGCGCGTCTAGCCGTTCAAACGTTTGCCGCACTGGGTACCCGGCCGTTGCCGCCTGCGGCGGGGCGCCCTGCCGGGCTGCGCCTGGTCTCCGGCTGCGGGCCGGTTCGCCGCCTGCGGCGGGAGCGGCCTGCGGCCGCGTCCTCAAACGCCGGACGGGCTGGATGTGCCGGCCGTGCTCCGCAACCTGCAAGCCCGCAGATTAAAGCCACCGTCCGCGAAATCCAGCCCGTCCGGCGTTTGAGGACACCGCGCGGAGCGCGGTTCGGGGCCGAGGCTCCGCCCCGGCGGGCTACGCCGCTCGGCGGTGGACGTATTCCGGGATTTCGCGCATCGGAGGCCTCTCCTCCGTGTCGACCGGGTACGAGCGGGGGGCGAAGCCCCCTTCTTCCGATCGTTCGAACTGGGTCAGTACCGGCCGCACCAGATGGCCCCGCGCCAGCCGCAACTGCGCCGTGCGGTAGATCGCGGCGGCCATGCGCCCGAGGGCGCGCCCGTCCTGGTGGCGATGGACCCGTACCCCCACGTCCACCTGCGCCAGCGCGTCCAGTCCCACCGTGTGCAGCGCGTCCACCAGCAGCCCCAGTTCCACCCCGTACCCCACGGGGAACGGCAGGCGCTCCAGCAACGAGCGGCGGGCCGCGTACTCCCCGCCCAGCGGCTGGACGAAGCCGGCCAGCTGCGGCCAGTGGAGGTTCAGCAGTGGACGGGCCACGAGCTCGGTCACCCGGCCGCCCTGCCCCGCCACCTCGCCCAGCGGGCGGTCGTACATCGCCTTCACGAACTGCACCCCGGGGTCCGTCAGCAGCGGCCCGACGATCCCCGTCACGAAATCGGCCGAGAAGTCCCGCAGGTCGGCGTCGACGAAGCAGACGACGTCACCGCTCGTCACCAGCAGCGACCGCCACAGCACCTCGCCCTTGCCGGGTACCGCGGGCAGCGTGGGCAGCACCGTGTCCCGGTGCACCACGCGCGCCCCGGCCGCCGCGGCCACCTCCGCCGTACGGTCCGTGGACCCGGAGTCGAGCACCAGCAGCTCGTCCACCAGGGGCACCGCCTCCGACATCAGCTCGCGCCGGATCGTGGCCACGATGTCGCCGACCGTGGCCTCCTCGTCCAGCGCGGGCAGCACCACGCTGACCGTGGTGCCGGACGCCCGCTTGGCCGCCAGCAGCTGGTCGAGCGGACGGTCTCCGACGGACCAGGACCGCCGGTCCAGCCAGCGCTCCACCTCTTCCAGCACGTGCCCGACTCCTCTGCCCTGTGTGACCTATCTCGCGGTACGGACGACTGTCTTCGGTGTCCGCGCCTTCGGTTACAGTCTGAACAACGCCGGACGCCGACATATGTCGGGGTCGCCGCGCGCACAAACGCCTGGGCTCCGCCCAGTGCCATACCGCTCATCCAGAGGGGCAGAGGGACACGGCCCGTTGAAGCCCCGGCAACCCTCCAGCCGGTCTTTCGTCGTTCGACGCGAGGCTCCCGGCGGGGAAGGTGCCAATTCCGTCTCGTGGCGACCTCCGCCACGGGGAAGATGAGGAGAAAGGGCCTCGCCTCCATGGCTGTGCAGTCTGTCGAAAGTTCAAGCACCTCTGTCGCGTTCGGTCCCGCCGTCGCCCTCTCGTGCCGCGAGTGCGGCGAGCGCTTCGACCTCGGTCCCCTCTTCGCCTGCGCCGACTGCTTCGGCCCCCTCGAAGTCGCGTACGAGCTCCCCACCGGCGACCCCGAGGCACTCCGCCGCCGCATCGAGGCGGGCCCGGCGAACATCTGGCGCTACGCCCCGCTGCTGCCCGTCCCCGCCGACGTCGCGGAGCGGCCCGGCCTCAACCCCGGCTTCACCGAGCTGGTCAAGGCCGACAACCTCGCCCGCGAACTGGGCGTCACCGGCGGCCTGTACGTCAAGGACGACTCCGGCAACCCCACGCACTCCTTCAAGGACCGCGTCGTCGCCATCGCCGTCCAGGCGGCGCGCGCCTTCGGCTTCACCACCCTGTCCTGCTCCTCGACGGGGAACCTCGCGGGCGCGGTCGGCGCCGCGGCGGCCCGCGCGGGCTTCAAGTCCTGCGTCTTCATCCCGCACGACCTGGAGCAGGGCAAGGTCGTCATGGCCGCGGTCTACGGCGGCGACCTCGTCGGCATCGAGGGCACCTACGACGACGTGAACCGCTTCTGCTCCGAGCTGATCGGCGACCCGCTCGGCGAGGGCTGGGGCTTCGTCAACGTCAACCTCCGCCCGTACTACGGGGAGGGCTCGAAGACCCTCGCGTACGAGATCTGCGAACAGCTCGGCTGGCGGCTGCCGGACCAGATCGTCGTGCCGGTCGCGTCCGGCTCCCAGCTGACGAAGATCGACAAGGGGCTGAAGGAGCTCATCGCGCTGGGACTGGTCGAGGACCGGCCGTACAGGATCTTCGGTGCGCAGGCGGCGGGCTGCTCGCCGGTCTCCCGGGCGTTCAAGGACGGGCACGACGTCGTACGGCCCGTGAAGCCGGACACGATCGCGAAGTCCCTCGCGATCGGCAACCCCGCCGACGGGCCCTACGTGCTCGACATCGCCCGGCGGACCGGCGGGGCGGTCGAGGACGTCACCGACGCGGAGGTCGTGGACGCGATCCGGCTGCTGGCCCGGACGGAGGGGATCTTCGCGGAGACGGCGGGCGGGGTGACGGTCGGCGTCACCCGGAAGCTGATCGAGGACGGGGTCCTCGACCCCTCGCTGACGACGGTCGTGCTCAACACGGGGGACGGGCTCAAGACCCTGGACGCGGTGGCGGCGGGGCCGACGGCGACGATCCGCCCTTCGCTGGACGCGTTCCGCGCCGCGGGGCTGTGAGGCGCGGCCGCCCGCCGTTCCTTCCCTCCATCTGCCTCACCTGCCCCGCCCTTCCCTCAGTCGACATCAACCGAAGGTGACCCCATGAGCGTCAGCGTTCGCATTCCCACCATCCTGCGCACCTACACCGGTGACAAGGCCGAAGTGCCCGCCGAGGGCGGGACTCTCGGCGAGGTGATCGCCGATCTGGAGAAGAACCACCCCGGCATCGCCGCCCGCGTACTCGACGAGGCCGGGAAGCTGCGGCGGTTCGTGAACGTGTACGTCAATGACGACGACGTGCGATTCGAGGGCGGGTTGGCGACCCCCACCCCCGACGGTGCGGGCGTCTCGATCATTCCCGCCGTCGCCGGAGGCTGACCTTTACGAAGGCTTCCTCCGAAAGGCCCCCGGAATCGCCCCGTCCGCGAAGTGGACGGGGCGATTCCGTCTGTTGAGCGCGATACAGTTGGGGCGATCCCCCTCCGGCGTCAGTGCCGAACGCCTATGAGAACCCGTCAAGTTGTGCGCGAACTGTGTGTGCAAATTGTCGGGTTGCTAGTGCTATGCCCGGCCCGACTTGCCCTGGATCCCCCGGAGTTAGCCGTATTTCGGCAATCGATCGTGCCGGGAATTCTCGTCCGAGTGACCTGTTGCAGACGGCATCCGTGCAGATACATTCAGCCGCGGTCGACGCGTTCCGGCGCACACCAACGGGATTCCCCACGCCGCCGGCGGGGGAGTGTCCTGGGGGTGAGGTCTGACCCGGGTCCGCGAAGTGCGGTCCTGCGCAAGGGCCAGTAATAGGGGAGTTAGGCATGGCTCAGGGCACCGTCAAGTGGTTCAACGCGGAGAAGGGGTACGGCTTCATCGCGGTCGACGGTGGTGCGGATGTTTTCGTCCACTACAGCGCGATCCAGATGGACGGCTACCGCACCCTCGAGGAGGGTCAGCGAGTCGAGTTCGAGATCTCGCAGGGCCAGAAGGGGCCGCAGGCGGACATGGTCAAGGTGCACGTCTGACCTCGGCGCATCGACCACCGGCTCGCTCAGCTCGCCGAGGGGCCCGTACCCGCACGCAGGGTACGGGCCCCTCGTGCGTCCTCCGGTGCCACTGACGGTGTGTACTTCCCCAGACCGCTTGCGCCCCCAGCTATCGCTGGGAGGTGCCCCCGGTGCCACTGACGGTGTGTACTTCCCCAGACCGCTTGCACTCGGGTGGGTCGAGTGCTAATCATTGGCGTTAGCACTCTCCGAGTGAGAGTGACAGATTTGGACCGTCGGTGAGGTCGGCGAGTCGGGCGGGGCAAGGAACCGCCGGGCCCGTGGGCCGTCCGTCGCGGGCGCCAGCGCGGTCCGGAGCAATCCACCCCAGTCCTGGGAGGACCACTTCACATGGCCAAGATCATCGCGTTCGACGAGGAGGCACGGCGCGGTCTCGAGCGCGGGATGAACCAGCTCGCCGACGCCGTCAAGGTCACCCTCGGCCCCAAGGGCCGCAACGTCGTCCTCGAGAAGAAGTGGGGCGCCCCCACGATCACCAACGATGGTGTGTCCATCGCCAAGGAGATCGAGCTCGAGGACCCGTACGAGAAGATCGGCGCCGAGCTGGTCAAGGAGGTCGCGAAGAAGACGGACGACGTCGCCGGTGACGGCACGACGACCGCGACCGTCCTCGCCCAGGCGCTGGTCCGCGAGGGTCTGCGCAACGTGGCCGCCGGTGCCAACCCGATGGCCCTGAAGCGCGGCATCGAGAAGGCCGTCGAGGCCGTCTCCGGCGCGCTGCTCGAGCAGGCCAAGGACGTGGAGACCAAGGAGCAGATCGCCTCCACCGCCTCCATCTCCGCCGCCGACACCCAGATCGGCGAGCTCATCGCCGAGGCCATGGACAAGGTCGGCAAGGAAGGCGTCATCACCGTCGAGGAGTCCCAGACCTTCGGTCTGGAGCTGGAGCTCACCGAGGGTATGCGCTTCGACAAGGGCTACATCTCGGCGTACTTCGCCACCGACATGGAGCGTATGGAGGCGTCGCTCGACGACCCGTACATCCTGATCGTCAACTCGAAGATCGGCTCGGTCAAGGACCTGCTGCCGCTCCTCGAGAAGGTCATGCAGTCCGGCAAGCCGCTGCTGATCATCGCCGAGGACGTCGAGGGCGAGGCCCTGTCGACCCTGGTCGTCAACAAGATCCGCGGCACCTTCAAGTCCGTCGCCGTCAAGGCCCCGGGCTTCGGCGACCGCCGCAAGGCCATGCTCGGCGACATCGCCATCCTCACCGGTGGCACGGTCATCTCCGAGGAGGTCGGCCTCAAGCTGGAGAACGCCGGTCTCGACCTGCTCGGCCGCGCCCGCAAGGTCGTCATCACCAAGGACGAGACGACCATCGTCGACGGTGCCGGTGACAGCGACCAGGTCCAGGGCCGCGTCAACCAGATCCGTGCCGAGATCGAGAACAGCGACTCGGACTACGACCGCGAGAAGCTCCAGGAGCGCCTCGCGAAGCTGGCCGGCGGCGTGGCCGTCATCAAGGCCGGTGCCGCGACCGAGGTCGAGCTCAAGGAGCGCAAGCACCGCATCGAGGACGCCGTTCGCAACGCGAAGGCGGCCGTCGAGGAGGGCATCGTCGCCGGTGGTGGCGTGGCCCTGCTCCAGGCCTCCGCGGTGTTCGAGAAGCTGGAGCTCGAGGGTGACGAGGCCACCGGCGCCAACGCCGTGCGCCTGGCCCTGGAGGCCCCGCTGAAGCAGATCGCCGTCAACGGTGGTCTCGAGGGCGGCGTCGTCGTGGAGAAGGTCCGCAACCTGGCTGTCGGCCACGGCCTGAACGCCGCGACCGGCGAGTACGTCGACATGATCGCCGAGGGCATCATCGACCCGGCCAAGGTCACGCGCTCCGCGCTGCAGAACGCCGCCTCCATCGCGGCGCTGTTCCTCACCACCGAGGCCGTCATCGCCGACAAGCCGGAGAAGGCCGCCGCGGCCGCTCCGGGCGGCATGCCGGGCGGTGACATGGACTTCTGATCCGTACCGGATCACTCGTCCTGAACGCTGTACGCCGAGGGCGGCACTCCCTGTGAAGGGGGTGCCGCCCTCGGCGCGTTCAGCTCGTGGAGCGTGCCCCGCCCGAAGCCGAGGGCGTACGTCGCCGCGAACCCCGTCGCGTAGCCCACCAGCAGCCCCAGCGCATAGACCGTCGCCGCCCTGGACAGGCCGTGGTTGCCCTGGAGCAGGGGGAAGAGGGCCCAGCCCGACGGGCCGATCGCGGTGGCTCCCACCTTGTCGCCCAGCTGGTTGAGCAGGCCCATGAAGCCGCCGCCGAACGCGCCGCCCACGCACGCCGTGACGAACGGCCGCCCCAGCGGCAGCGACACCCCGTAGATCAGCGGCTCGCCGATGCCCAGCAGCCCCGCGGGCAGCGCGGAACGGATGGTCCGCCGCACCGCCGCGCCGCGCAGCCGGACATGGACCGCCAGCGCCGCGCCGACCTGGCCCGCGCCTGCCATGGACAGGATGGGCAGCAGCACCGTGTAGCCCTGCTGCTGGATCAGGGTCGTATGGATCGGGATCAGGGCCTGGTGCAGGCCCAGCATCACCAGCGGCAGGAACAGCCCGCCCAGGACGAAGCCCGCGGCCGCGCCGCCGTCGGCGAGCAGCCGGTCGGCGCCGTGCCCGATCGCCCCGGCCACCCGGCCCGCCGCGTACATCAGCCCGTACAGCGTGGCCAGGCCCGTCACCAGCACCGTGAGCGTCGGGGTGAGCAGCACGTCCAGGGCCTCCGGCACCCGGCCGCGGCACCACTTCTCCAGCCGTACGGCCAGCAGCGCGGCGGCCAGCGCGCCCAGCACCCCGCCCTCGCCGGGCACCAGCCGCTCCCCGAACGCGGTGACCCTGCCGACGCCCCCGTACACCGTGATCGCCGCGACCGCGCCGCCCAGGACCGGTGTGCCGCCGAACTCCTTGGCCGTGTTGTAGCCGACGAACACCGCGATCAGCGACATGAAGCCCGAGGCCACGGCCGTCAGCGCGGGCGCGAGGCCGGGCAGCAGCCGGGAGTTGGCCAGCAGGCCGCCCAGGCCCGCGACGATGCCGCAGCCGATCAGCGCCGGGATCAGCGGGACGAAGACGGCGGCGATCCGGCGCAGGAACAGCTTGCCCGGCGTGGCGTTGCGCGCGGCCCGCTCCGCCCGGAGTGCCGCGCCCCGCCCGGCGAGCCCTTCGGCGGTGACGGGTGCCGCGCGGGACGCCGCGGCCAGCCGTTCCAGCGCGGGCGCCACGCGCGCGACCGCGCCCGGCCCGAGCACGACCTGGTACGCCGTGCCGTCCTCGACCACGCCCAGCACGGCGGGCAGCGCACGCAACTCCTCGTCCCGGACGAGGGAGCCGTCCCGGAGTTCCAGGCGCAGGCGGGTCATGCAGTTCTCGACGGAGACGATGTTCCCGGCGCCGCCGAGCAGGGGGAGGAGGGCGGCGGCCGTCTCCGCGGGGTTGTCGTGTGCTGCCATGGTATGAGGCTCGCTCCGGAAGGCTCGTAACGGGATCCCCCCCCGGACGGTCGGCCCCCCAGACGGTCGGTCCCCCCGGGCGGTCAGCTTCCCGTGGCGGCGCGGAGGGCCGCGCGGAGATGGCCGCCCGACTCCTCCAGCAGCCGGGCCGCGGTGGGCCCGTCGACGCCGCCGAGGACGACGAGGACGGCGTTCTTCACCTCGCCGCCGGTCTCCGCGAGCGCGGCCTCCGTCTCCGCGTCGGACGCCCCGGTCGCCAGGGCGACGATGTGCCGCGAGCGGGCGCGCAGCTTCTCGTTGGAGGCGCGCACGTCGACCATCAGGTTCCCGTAGGTCTTGCCGAGCCGGATCATGGTGATGGTCGACAGCATGTTGAGGACGAGCTTCTGCGCGGTGCCCGCCTTCAACCGGGTGGAGCCGGTGAGGAGTTCGGGGCCGACGACGACCTCGACGGCGTGCTCGGCGGCCGCGCCGAGCGGCGAACCGGCGTTGCAGGACAGGCCGATGGTGAGCGCGCCCGCCGCCCGCGCGTGCGTCACGGCGCCGAGGGCGTACGGGGTGCGGCCGGACGCCGAGACGCCGACGACCGTGTCGGCCGGCCCGACGCCGAGCTCCGCCAGGTCCCCGGCGGCGAGCTCCGGGCGGTCCTCCGCCCCCTCCACCGCCGTGACCAGCGCGGGCGCGCCGCCCGCGATCAGCCCGACGACCTGGGCCGGATCGGTGTTGAAGGTCGGCGGGCACTCGCTGGCGTCGAGCACCCCGAGCCGCCCGGCCGTACCGGCGCCCGCGTAGAGGAGCCGCCCGCCGCGCGCCATGCGGGCCGCGGTCGCGTCGATGGCGGCCGCGATCTCGGGGAGCCGGGCGGCGACGGCGGCGGCGACGGTGGCGTCCTCCCCGTTCATGATCTTCGCGATGTCGAGTGTGGGCAGCCGGTCGATGTCCGCGAGCTCGGGGCGGAACGCCTCGGTGGTGAGCGAGGCGAGCTCCGCGCGGAGTGCCGCGTGGGCGGGCGAGTTCATGGGCGGCGCCTTTCCATGACGGGGACCGGGCGGCTCAGCGGTGCTGCGGGTCGTGCCGGTGGGCGAGGGCTTCGTAGGAGTCGGACAGGGCGGGCGCGGCCCTCTCGTACGTGCGCTGGGCCACCCCGATGAACAGGCAGTCCACCACGAGGAGCTGGCTGGTGCGGCTCGACATGGCCGCGGGGCGCAGCTCGCTCTCCCGGGCGGTGGACGTGGTGAGCACGTGATCGGCGTACTGGCCGATGCCGCAGTCCGGGCGGCCGGTGATCGCGATCGTCGTCGCGCCGTGCTCGAAGGCGACCCGCAGCGGCTCGATGACGTCGGTGGTGCCGCCCGAGTGGCTGATGGCGATCGCCACGTCGCCCGCGCGCAGTTGCACGGCGTTGGTGACGGCCAGGTGGGGGTCGGCGGGGGCGTGCGCGATCAGGCCGATGCGCAGCAGCTTCTGCACCAGGTCCTGGCCGACGAGGTTGGACGCGCCGATGCCGTAGACGTCGATGCGCCGGGCCGCGGCGAGCGCGCCGACCGCGGCCTCCAGCTGCGCGGTGTCCAGCCCGGCGGCGGTGTCCGCGAGGCACTGCGCCTCCTCGTGGGCGAGCTTGGCGACCACGCTGGCGAGCGGGTCGTCCACGGCGATGTCGGCCGTCATCGCGGGCGCCCGGCCCGCCGCCTGCTCGGCGGCGAGCGCCGCGAGCGCGAGCCGCAGGTCGCGGTAGCCCGGATAGCCGAGGATGCGGGCGGTGCGGACGACGGTGGCCTCGCTGGTGCCGGTGCGCTCCGCGAGGCCGGTGACCGTGAGCGCCGCGGAGCCCGCCGGATCGCCCGCCACGGCCTCGGCGACGCGCTGCATGGAGCGGGTCATCGAGGGCGCGAGCGTACGGACCTTGGCGGCGAGGGCGCCGGGGGCCGGGGGAGGGACGGCCGGCGCGCCGTCCCGGGTGCCGTCCCGGGTCGTGGCCGGAGTCGTGGAGCCTGTCGTGAAAGTTTCTTTCAGTTTGCTGCTCACGCTGTGAAAGGTATTTTCGGGAGGGTGAGCCGTCAACCCTCCGCGTCCCGGACAATGGACCATATGGAGCTCGAACAGGCACTGCACGCGGCGCGCGCCCTCGTCCTCGCCGACCTCGTGGCCGGTGACGTGGCGGAGGCCGACGTCGTCTCCCTCGTCGAGGACGCGGTGGTCCACCGGCGGTGGTGGGTCGAGCAGTGGCCGGAGGGCGCCTCGTACGTGGTCGGGCTGATAGCGCAGGACGTCCAGGACGCCCTGCTCGAACGGCACGGCCGCTGGCCGCTCTGCCCGGTCTGCACCGACTCCGGCGACCCGCACGCGCTGGAGGTCGAGCCGGAGCTCGGACCCGACCCGCACTGGGCCTGCACCAAGCAGGCGGTGCTGGTGGCGCGCGTGGGGTCACTGGGAACGGCGCTGCGGTGACCCTCTACATCGACCCGCCGACCTGGCCCGGTCACGGCCGTATGTGGTCGCACCTGGTCAGCGACGTGTCGTACGAGGAGCTGCACACCTTCGCGGCGCGCCTCGGGGCGCCTCCGCGCGCCTTCGACCACGACCACTACGACATCCCCTCGACGTCGTACGCGGAGGCCGTACGGCTGGGCGCGCGCGAGGTGGGCAGCAAGGAACTGGTGCGGCTGCTGGTGACGGCGGGACTGCGCAGGCCGAAGCACGGGCCCTCGGGCGGGCAGCCGCGGTAGGGGGCTTGGCCGCGGGTTCGTTCCGTGCCCGGGGCCGTCGGGCCTGGGGTCCGTATCGCGGTGCGGCTCCGTTGGGGCCGTTGGGTGGTCGGGCCGGGGGCGTGTCCTCCGGGCCGGCGGCCCGTACCGCGGCGCCATTGCTGTGAGGCGCATCGCGTGCCCTCTTCCGGCACCGCGGTCCGGACCACCACCCTCCGGCCCCACCCCCTCCGCCGGATGTCGGCGTCAGGCCGTCAGCAGTTCCAGTTCCGTGGTGAGGTTGCGGCGGGCCGTGGGTTCCCAGCGTTCCTGGGCGAGTTGTGTCCGGAACAGGTGTGGCAGTCCCAGCAGTTGGCGCAGGACGGCCGACCGTCCCTCGCGGAAGGCGGTGTCCGGCACGAAGCCGTACTCCTCGCGGACGGCTGCCGCGTAGGCCGCGTACTCCTGCGGCGCGCCGGCCAGGACCGCCAGGTCCGCGTCGCACAGCACCTCGCCGTTGCGGTCGCCCGGCGCCGGGTCGTGCGTGACCGTCAGCCGTACGAGCCGCGCGGTCTCCGCCGTGCGCGCCGCGCCGATCCCCAGCTCCGGGAGGGCGCGCTCCGCGAGGTGCGCGCTGCGCTCCTCGTTCTCGGAGCGGTCCGGGCGGTAGACGGCGTCGTGGAACCACGCCGCGAGGCGCACGGCATCCGCGTCCTCCGCATGGGCCGCGAGCTCGTCCACGCGGTCCAGGACGGCCACCAGGTGATCGACCGTGTGGTACCGGCGCTGCGGTTCCGACCAGCGGCGCAGCAGGTCGTCCGCGTACGGCGCGGGGTCCGGGGCGGCGGTGTCGCGGGAGCGGGCGACGGTGTCCCGCCAGCGGGCGCGCAGGGCGGGTCCGGACGGGTGCTCGGGCGTGTGTGCCATGGGCCAATTGTGGAGCACGGCTTTTGAGTCGTCGGGCGCGTGTGGCACCCTGTGGTACATGTCTAGACCAATTCTTGAGGTCATCGCGCTCACCCCCGAGGACGCGGTGGCGGCCCAGGCCGGAGGGGCGGACCGCCTCGAACTGGTCACCGACATGGCCGCGGACGGGCTCACGCCCGCTGTCGAGACCTTCGCCGCGGTCCGGACCGCCGTATCGATTCCCGTGCGCGTCATGCTGCGCGCGACCGACGGCTTCTCGGCGGGCGACGCGGCGGACCTGTCCGCGCTCTGCGACGCCGCGCGGGCGCTGGCCGCCGAGGGCGCGGACGAGTTCGTCCTCGGCTTCCTCACCGACGACGGCCGGGCCGACCTCGCCGCCGTCACCGCCCTCGCCGAGGCGATCGGTCCGGGGGCGCGGTGGACCTTCCACCGCGCCATCGACCGCGCCGCGGACCGGGACGCGCTGCGCAAGCAGCTCGCCGACTTCCCCGGCCTGGACACCTACCTGACCGCGGGCTCCGCGTCCGGCGTCGACGACGGCCTCGCCACCCTCCTCGCCGAGGCGGCCCGAGGCGCCGAGCCCGGCTACGAACCGCGCATCCTCGTAGGCGGCGGCCTCCAGCTCAAACACGTACCGCCACTCCTGAACGCGGGCATCTCGGGCTTCCACATCGGCGGCGCGGCCCGCCCGACAGGCTGGACGGCCCCGGTCTCCCCGGCCGCGGTGGCGGTCTGGCGCAAGGCACTGGACTGAACGCTGAAGGTGCTGACGTACCCGGTTCGCGCGTGTACTTTTCTGGCTGTTCAGGCCGCGCCGCCGGACCGGGGGGCTCACCTTGGAGAGAACGGACCGCAACTCAGTCAATCGCCGCGCGCTTCTCGCGACGGCGGGCGCGATGGCGGCGGGCAGTGCACTGGCCCCTGTGCCCGCCGCCGCGGCCACCGGTGCGGGTGGGCGGGAGCCCACGTCGTTCGGGCCGGTGACCGTCCGCCCGGACGACCGCCGGTACGCCGGCCTGCTGCGCGGCAACAACTTCCGCTTCGTGGGCCGCCCGGACGAGATCCGTGTAGCCGGGACGACCGGTCAGGTGGTGCGGGCGGTGACGGACGCCGTGCGCTCCGGGCGCCGGGTCGCGGTACGCAGCGGCGGCCACTGCTTCGAGAACTTCACCGCCGACCCGGCGGTACGCATGCTGGTGGACCTGTCACCCATGGACGCGGTCGGCTACGACACCGAGCGGCGCGCGTTCACGGTGCAGCCGGGGGCCACCCTCGGGCAGGTCTACCGGACCCTGTTCAAGGGCTGGGGGGTGACGATCCCGGCAGGCGGCTGCCCGGAGGTGGGTGCGGGCGGACACTTCGCCGGCGGCGGATACGGGCCCCTCTCCCGCCGGTACGGCTCGGTCGTGGACCACCTGTACGGCGTGGAGGTGGTGGTCGTCGGCCGCGACGGCACCGCCCGCGCGGTGGTGGCCACCCGCGAGCCCGGTGACCCGCACCGTGACCTGTGGTGGGCGCACACCGGCGGTGGCGGCGGCAACTTCGGCATCGTCACCCGCTACCTGCTGCGTTCACCCGGCGCCACCGGCACCGACCCGTCCCGCCTGCTGCCGCCCTCGCCCCGCGAGGCGCTGGGGCGCCTGGTCCACTGGGACTGGGACCGGAAGATGACCGAGCAGGCGTTCGTCACGCTGCTGCGCAACTTCGGGATCTGGCACGAACACAACAGCGCGCCCGGCTCGCCGGCCACCGGCCTGTACGCGATCCTCATGCCGTCGCACCGGGGCCCCCAGGGCATCTCGATGGTCGTACAGGCCGACGCGGACATCCCGAACGTCCGAGGAATGGTGGACGATCTCGTCACCGCCGTGACCGCGGGCACCGGCGTCGAACCGGCCGCCAACTCCCCGTTGACGATGCCCTGGCTGCACCGGATGACCTGGCCGGGCACCGGCGAGCCCGGCGACGTGGTCACCCGCCGCTACAAGGACAAGGCCGCCTATCTGCGCCGCTCGTACACCGATACCCAACTGTCCACCATCTACCGCTACTTGACGGACTCCACCGGCCCCTCGGCCGGTGGCATGCTGCTTGTCGGCTACGGGGGCCAGGTCAACGCGGTGCGGCCACAGGACACGGCGGTCGCCCAGCGCGACGCGGTCATGAAGGCGGTCTACCACACGACCTGGGCGGACCCGGCGGACGACGCGGACCGCCTGGCCTGGATCCGGGCCTTCTACCGCGACGTCTACGCCGACACCGGTGGTGTACCCGTACCCGGTGAGGTCAGCGACGGCTCCTACATCAACTACGCGGACGCCGACCTCGCCGACCCCACCTGGAACACCTCCGAAGTGCCCTGGCACACGCTCTACTACAAGGACAACTACCGGCGCCTCCAGGAAGTGAAGGCCCGGTGGGACCCGCGAAACGTGTTCCGCCACGCGCTGTCGATCGAGCCACGTACCTGACGGTCGGACGCGCGGCCGACATCCGGCGGAGGGGGTGGGGCCGGAGGGTGGTGGTCCGGACCGCGGTGCCGGAAGGGGGCACGCAATACGCCTCACAGCAATGGCACTGCGGTACGGACCGCCGGCCCGGAGGACACGCCCCCGGCCCGACCACCCCGGGCACAAAACAAACCCGCACCCAACCTGTAAAACCTAAGCCAACTCCCCGGGCAGACCCCGAGCATGAAGAACCGTCAGCCCGGAAACGGCACGGGTCAGCGCCACATACAACCGCCGCAACCCCGTACGGGAATCCGGCTCCCCCTCCACCACCGCCATCGGCTCGTCCAGCACGACATAGTCGTACTCCAGCCCCTTGGCCAGCGTCGCGGGAACCAGGGTCAGCCGAGCGGCGGCACTGGTCTCCTCGCCGGGTTCGAGGAACGCCAGCCCGGCAGCGGCCAGCGCGGCCCCCAGCGCGGGAACCCGCGCATCGGCGGCGATCAGCCCGACGGACCCTTCCCGTTCCAGAGCGGCACGGCAAGCGGCGACCACGGCGGCGTCCAACTCCCCGTCGGCCACGGCCCGCACGGTGAAGTCGCCGGCGGCCTCCCGCACGGACGTCGCCTCGCGCAGCTCCGGCGCGATCGACGGCAGCAGCCGGGACGCGTAGGCGATGACTTCCCGGGGCACGCGGAAGCCCTGGGTGAGCTCCTCGACGGAGGCGTCGGGCTTGCCCAGGTGGGAGAGGGCCTCCGTCCACGAACGCGTCGCCCAAGGGGTCGTGCCCTGGGCGATGTCGCCGAGGATCGTGGCGGATCCGGTGGTGCAGCGGCGCCCCACGGCGCGGTACTGCATGGGGGACAGGTCCTGCGCCTCGTCGAGCACGACGTGCCCGAGCGAAGGCGTGCGGGCGACGAGGTCGGCGGCCTCGTCGATCAACACGGCGTCGGCGGCGGACCACTTGGCGGATCTGACGCTCCGGGCGGGCCTGGCCCAGAGGATCTCGGTCTGCTCCTCGGGGGCGAGGACGCCCGCGGCGTGCTCGGCGAGGAACCCGGCGTCGGAGAGCAGCCGCAGCACCAGCTTCGCGGGGTCGACCTGGGGCCAGACCGTCTTGACGACGGCCTTGACCGCGGCGTTGCGGGCCACCGCGTCCTGCACCCGGTCGTCGGGGGCCTCGCCGGCGGCCTCCATCCGGACGAGGACGGCGTGCGCGATCCGCTGGGGCAGCGCGTCCCGGGCGGCGCCGTAGCGGATGTCGCGGTCGAGCAGCTCGCGGACGATCTCCTCGATCTCGTACGCGGGGACCCGCCAGCGGCGCGAGCCGCGGACCACGACCAACGGTTCGACCGGCATGGTCACCCCGGACCGCACGGCCCGCCGCAGCACCTCGGCCATCCGGGCGTCGCCCTTGACGCCGGCCGCGGCGGCGGTGTCGGTGCCGCGCACCTCGACGTGGGCGACGAGGTCGTCGACGGTGGCCTGGGCGACGTTCAACTCGCCCAGGGCGGGCAGGACCTGCTCGATGTAGTGCAGGAAGGACCGGTTCGGCCCGATGACGAGCGTACCGGTGCGGGCGAGCCGCTCCCGGTGGGCGTACAGCAGATAGGCGACGCGGTGCAGGCCGACGGCGGTCTTCCCGGTGCCGGGGGCACCCTGGACGCACACGGTGCCGCCGATCCCGGCGCGCACGATCTCGTCCTGCTCGGGCTGGATGGTCGCGACGATGTCCCGCATCGGGCCGACGCGCGGCCGCTCGATCTCGGACTGGAGCAGCCGGCTGGTCCGCCCGTCGTCCGCGCGGTCCGTCAGGTCCTCGTCCTCGTACGCGGTCAACTCGCCGCCGGTGTAACCGAAACGGCGGCGCGTCCGCACGTCCATCGGGTCCTTCTTGGACGCCCGGTAGAACGGCTGGGAGACCGGCGCGCGCCAGTCGATGACCATCGGGTCGCCGTCGGCGTCATGGACGTGCCGACGGCCGATATAGAAGCGCTCGCCCTCTGCGCCCTCGGCCTGATCGGCCCCCGGGGCATGCAGATAGTCGAGGCGGCCGAAGAAGAGCGGGGTGTGGGCGAGGTCGGCGAGGGCGGTGATGCGGTCGTCGATCTGCCGTTGCAGGACGGCGGCGTTGACCCAGTTGGCCGTGACGTCCTTGATGTCCAGCGACTCGACGTCGGCGCGCATCGCGCGCAGGGCGGCCCGGGAGGAGGAGAGGTGGGCGCGCTCGCGTTCGAGGGGAGCTTCGGTGTCGGTCACTTGCTGCGCGGGCACGGCATGGCCTCCGGGAGAGTGCTGTGGACGAGCGGGATCCCGCCGGTTTCCGTCCGGACGGGGGCGCTCCCGTAGCGTGCGGGAGGCGGCAGGACGGGCGATTGTAGTCAGCGCGGGAACGGCACGCGAATGGTTTTTCGACCGTCCGGGGACGGGTGCCGGGTGCCCCTGGCCCTTCTCAGGGTCGTGATCCCACTTCCGTAGGGGTCGGCATGGGCCCTGGGTCGTACGGAGCCGCTGTCACGTTTACACCGGCAGGTCGATGTGGCGGGGGCGTCCGGAAACCATCATGGAGGACATGACCACCGCATCCGTCACCCCGGACACCACTCCCTTCTCCTTCGCCTCGGCCCTCCGGGTGATCAAGGCGTTCACCGGCGCGGCCGTCAGCGTCGTTCTCCTCGGGCACTACGCGGACGAGCGGCGCGTGTGAACACGCGCCGCCCGGTCCGGTCCGCTTCCGGACGGGCCCGGGTCAGTCCTCCGCCAGGAGGATGTCCGCGTCGTCGAAGATCCGCAGCACCACGAGCAGCAGCCGGCCCCGCGACACCATGTACTCCGCCACGATCTGTGAGGTGAGGCGGATCTCCCGGTCCTGCTCGCCCACACCGATGGACCGCGACAGCTCCGTGTAGGGATCGCGCGCCAGGATCTCGACGGCCTTCTCGAAGGACGCCCGGCGCGCCGGGTCCAGCCGGTCCCGGTCGCGGGCCGCCGGCTCGGTGTACAGCACCTCGTAGATGTCCTGATGAGGCATGGCGGCCCTCCTTGCCGTGGTGTGGGACTCCGGCCAGCCTACCGATCCGCTACGCGTCCTCGCCCGCGAGCAGGGAATCCGCGTCCACGATCCGGTACGCGTACCCCTGCTCCGCCAGGAACCGCTGCCGGTGCGCCGCGAAGTCCTGGTCGACGGTGTCGCGCGCGACGACGGAGTAGAAGCGCGCCTCGTGCCCGTCCGCCTTCGGCCGCAGGACGCGGCCGAGCCGCTGCGCCTCCTCCTGGCGCGAGCCGAAGGTGCCCGACACCTGGATGGCGACGGTCGCCTCGGGAAGGTCGATGGAGAAGTTGGCGACCTTCGACACCACGAGCACGCTCAACTCGCCCTCGCGGAAGGCGTCGAAGAGCTTCTCCCGCTGCGCGTTGGTGGTCTCGCCCTTGATGACGGGCGCGCCCAGGTGCTCGCCGAGCTCGTCGAGCTGGTCGATGTACTGGCCGATGACGAGGGTCTGCTCGCCCTTGTGCTTGGCGACCAGCGCCTCCGTGACCCGCCGCTTGGTCGCGGTCGTCGCGCAGAACCGGTACTTCTCCTCGGGCTCCGCCGTCGCGTAGGCGAGCCGCTCGCTGTCCGTCAGGTTGACGCGGACCTCGACGCAGTCGGCGGGGGCGATATAGCCCTGCGCCTCGATCTCCTTCCACGGCGCGTCGAACCGCTTGGGGCCGATGAGCGAGAAGACGTCGGACTCGCGGCCGTCCTCGCGCACCAGGGTGGCGGTCAGCCCGAGCCGGCGGCGGGCCTGGAGGTCGGCGGTGAACTTGAAGACCGGCGCGGGCAGCAGGTGCACCTCGTCGTAGACGACCAGGCCCCAGTCGCGGGAGTCGAACAGCTCCAGATGCGGGTAGATGCCCTTCCGCTTGGTCGTCAGGACCTGGTACGTGGCGATGGTGACCGGCCGGATCTCCTTCCGCGTGCCGCTGTACTCGCCGATCTCGTCCTCGGTCAGCGACGTCCGCTTGACCAGCTCGTGCTTCCACTGCCGGGCCGACACGGTGTTGGTGACCAGGATCAGCGTCGTGGCCTTGGCCTCGGCCATGGCACCGGCGCCGACGAGCGTCTTGCCCGCGCCGCAGGGCAGCACGACGACACCGGAGCCGCCGTGCCAGAACCCGTCGACGGCCTGCCGCTGGTACGGGCGCAGGGCCCAGCCGTCCTCGCGCAGCTCGATGGGGTGCGCCTCGCCGTCGACATAGCCCGCGAGGTCCTCGGCGGGCCAGCCGAGCTTCAGCAGCGTCTGCTTGATCTGACCGCGCTCGGACGGGTGCACGGCCACCGTGTCCGGGTCGATCCGGGCGCCGACCAGCGGCTGGATCTTCTTCGACCGGAGGATCTCCTCCAGCACCGGCCGGTCCGTGCACTCCAGGACCAGCCCGTGCGTCGGGTGCTTGACCAGCTTCAGCCGGCCGTAGCGGGCCATCGTCTCGGCGATGTCGACGAGCAGCGCGTGCGGCACGGGGTAACGGGAGAAGGCGACGAGCGCGTCGACGACCTGCTCCGCGTCGTGCCCGGCCGCCCGCGCGTTCCACAGCCCGAGCGGCGTGACGCGGTACGTGTGGATGTGCTCCGGAGCGCGCTCCAGCTCGGCGAACGGGGCGATGGCACGACGACACGCTTCCGCCTGCTCGTGGTCCACCTCCAGCAGCAGCGTCTTGTCGCTCTGGACGATCAGGGGTCCGTTCACGCCTCACCCATTTCTTCCGGCCAAACGTCCAGAGTATCGCCGCGCCCGGGAATGCGGGGTCCGCTGCGGCGCCTACGCGTGGTCGTCGGCGAGTTCGGCGACTCCCGTGATGCGGTGCAGGGGGTAGGTGCGGACCTCGTCCGCCGTGTGGTCGTAGGCCGTGACGAAGCCGCCCTCGACCCGTACGGGAGCGATCACCCGCTGGCTCGCCGCGCCCTCCGCGTTGACGTAGCCGATCCATACCGGTGTGCCGGTGAGGACGGCCGCCTGCACGGCGGCCAGCGTGTCCGCGGACGTGGTGCGCGGCAGGCCGCCGGGGGCGGGCCCGGCGGAGGTCACCGGCTTGCGTTCCGCCGTCGCCGCCATGTCGCCCGCGCGGATGGCCCGTACCGCCGTGTCCAGCAGTGTCGCGTCGGGCGCGGGCGGGCCCTCCGGGGCGGGCGCGGGGGCCGTGCGCTGCGGGGTGCGGTGGGCGTCGGCGCGGGTGATCAGGACGTCGCCCTCCGCGGACTCCGCGGCCGGCGCGTAGCCCATCTCCCGCAGGCCGTCGAGGAGCGCGTCGGGGGCCGCCTGCGCGGCCAGCACCGTCGGGGCGAGACGGCGCGGCCGCAGCGGCGCGGAGCGGCGGTCGGCGAGGATCTCGGCGAGGACGGCCTCGTCGTCGCAGCGCACGTACGAGGAGGCCGCGCCGACGCGCAGATGGCCGTGGCGGCGGGCGACGTCGTCGACGAGGTAGGCGAGCGGCTGCGGCACGGGCGTGCGCGAGTGCGCGGTGAGGAACGCCTTCAGGTCGTCCGCGGTCCGCCCCGCGTCCAGCGCGCGCCGTACGGAGCCCGGGGTGAAGCGGTAGACGGTGGCCCCGCCGCGGGACTCGACGTCCGCGAGCACGCCCAGGGTGTGGGCGAGCGGCCGCAGCAGCGGGCCGGGTGCGACGGCGGTGAGGTCGGCCTGCAGCAGGACGTGGTCGAGCGGCTCGGGCAGCAGCGGGGCGAGGAGCGCGGCGGCCCGTACGCCCGCGGCCCCCAGCTCCGCCTCGGCCGGCGGCCGCCAGGCGGGCGGCACCGGGCCGGTCCCGTCGTCGGCCGCGGGCGGGAGCAGGGCGCGGCCGTGGGCGGGGAGGGCACCCCGGTTGACGGTGCCGAGGAGCTCCGCCTCGGCGAGCGTCCAGCGGGCGAGCCGGGTGCGCAGGTCCTCCTCGGGGCCGCTGGTGACGCGCGGCGGGCGCTCCCAGCGCAGCCGCTCCAGGACGGCGTCCGCGGGCACGGAGGCGCCCGGCGGCAGCGTGGCCAGCAGCGCCAGCACACGGTGGCGGATCTCGGGGGCCGGGCCCCGGTCGAGGTCGGGGCCGAGCGCGGCGAGCGTCCGGGCCTTGGCGTCCCGGCCGCCGACGAGCCCCGGCGTACGGGTGGCGGCGAGCCAGGCCGTGGCCAACCGGGTCCACCGCTGCTCGGCGGGCAGCTGGAGCCAGTCGTCGTACGCGGGCGTCGGGGCGTACCGCTCGTCGACCTCGCCGTCCGAGGCCAGCAGCCCGGCCGCGTACGCCAGTTCCACCCAGAACGCGGCCGCCGTCTCCGTGGTCTCCAGGAGGGCCGCGGCCCGCTTGAGGTCGCGGACGCTCAGGCCGCCCGCCCGCAGCACCAGCGGGCCGTTGGTCTCCCACTCCTTGAGGAGCTCCTCGACGGTCGCCAGCGCCGTGAACGCCTGCCCGGCGGCCGCGGCGTCCACCGTCCGCTCCGCGTGCTCCGTGACCGGCGCGAGCTCCGGCGCGACCGGCTCGGGCGTCCGGTGCGCGCGCCCGGCCCGCAGGTGCAGGGCCACTTCGCGGGGCAGCACCACATTGCCGGGACCGGCGGACAGCAGCAGCCCGCGGTCCAGCAGCCAGCGCAGATGCGGGGCCGGATGGGCGGTCACCGTGCCGTACGGCGGGCCCCACAGCAGCCTGCCCAGCACGGCCGTGGCATCGGCGGGCGCGTCGGCCAGCAGCGCCGCCATCCGCGTACGGTCCTCGAACAACTCTGTCAGCGCGGTGACGGCCGTCACCGGATCGTGGGTCGCGGGCAGCCCGGCGGCCGCGATGATCTGCTGGACGCGGCCCGGGGACATGCCCGCCGTGGCCTCCGCGACGGACGGACCCAGGCCGGTGGGGGAGGGGTGCGCGGCGCTGGGCGCGAGCAGTTCGCGGGCGGTGCGCACCAGCCGCAGCCGGTCCTCGCCGCCCCACACCAGCGCCTGGCCGCGCAGGGCGGCCACCGCCCGCGGCAGTTCGCGCGCGACGCGCGGGTCGTCGGGCGCGTCCCCGCCCATCAGCGCGGCCAGCGTGGCGTACGGGCAGGGGTCCGGGGCGACGGCCAGCGCCTCCGCGACCTGGAGCGCGAACCGGTCCAGCCGCTCCAGCGCCCGGACCACGGACGCGCGGGTGCCCGCGCGGGTGGCCAGCTGGGTGAGGTCACCGGGCACCGGATTGATCAGATCGGGCCGGGCGCGGAGCAGGGCGGCGAGGGCGTCGTCGGGCCGGGCGCGCAGCTCTTCCGCGAGGGTACGGGGGGCGCTGGTGCGCTTGGTCCGGCGCGACGTGGTCATTCTGTTTACGGTACCGGGCCGCTGCGCTTGGCTGGTGCAGTGTCTGTGGTTGCTGTTGTCTGTCGGCCGCAGGCCGGTTCGCACGGGGCTCCGCCCCGGACCCCGGTCCTCAAACGCCGGACGGGCTGAATTTCCGCGCCCGGGAGTTCAAGAGCGCTTCAGCCGCCGCCCGGTTTTCTTGAGCGCCAGACGATGAAGAGGGCCGAGGCGACGGCCGCGGCGCGGACCGTCCAGGGCCAGGTGTCGGCGAGGGCGCCGCCCAGGCCGCCCGCCGGGACGGGGGCTCCCCAGCGGCCTTCCGTGCGGCCCCACAGCCAGACGAGCCAGCAGCCCACCGCGAGCCCCGGGATGCCCATGACGGCCCACTGCGACTCGTTGTGCGAGAGCTTGCGGGTGAGGTAGGCCAGCGCCCAGCCACCGGCGAGGACGAACCAGTTGCCGATCACCGCGCCGACGATCAGCAGCGCGGCCACGAGGAGGAGCAGCACGCTGACGGGTTCCCCGTCCGGGCGGCGCAGCAGGCTCGGGCGGCGGCGGGTCTCCTCCGCCTCTTCCGTCTCCTCGTGCGCCTCCGCCTCGACGGCAGCCCCCGGGGGCTGCTCCGCCACCGGTTCGCGGGGCGGCGGTTTCAGTATCTCGGGGATCTCGATGCCGCCGACGAACCCATGGCCCCCGTCGCCCTGGGTGAACGGCCCGGAGTCCACACGCCACCAGTCCGGGACGTCCCCGGAGGGGGCCGACGATTCCGGCGCGGGCTCGAAGTACGCGGGCGTCGGCGGTACGGCGGTGCGCACGGGCTCGTTCTCGCGGCGCTGGGCGGGCACCTTGCCGGTGTCGGCGGCCGTCGCGGCGCCGGCACCGGCGACGGCCTCGTCGGGGGTGCCGAGCCCGGAGAGGATGCGCTGGACGGCGGCGGGTGTGTCCGCGCCCTCGGACGTCCTGCGGCGCTCGATCTCCGTGCGCAGCCGGGAGACCAGGCGCATGCGGTCGGCGGAGGTGAGCGCGGTACGTTGCGCGATGTCGCCGACTCGGCTCAGGTAGTCAAAAACAAGCTGATCGCTCTCGATCCCCACCGAATCCCCTAAAACCATCAGCCGCTTGTCCCCCGACGGTACCGGTTCCCTGCGGGGCTGGCCGGGTTGTTGTGGTTTCTCACCGCTGCCGGGTGCGGGCCGGTTCGCACGGGGCTGCGCCCCGGACCCCGCAACACGGCTTCGCCGCGTTGCCGGGGGTCCGGGGCGCGCAGCCCAGGTTGGACCGGGTCCATCCCCGGCTCAC
>NZ_JBSFWT010000105.1:0-23548 GCF_053594975.1 Streptomyces sp. NPDC002537 | reverse complement strand
GCCCGACCAGTAGGGCCGCAGCTTGACCAGTGCCATGCCGTTGGCGACGGCCGCCGAGGCGTGCTCCCGGACGCCCAGATGGAGGTTGCGTCCGGGTTCGGGACTGCTTCGCTTTACGTCCCGAACCACCCCTGCGCGTCCCGCCCCCTCCCGTCACCCCAATTCAGCCCGTCCGGCGTTTGAGGACAGCGCGCGAAGCGTGCTTCGGGGGGTCTGGGGGCTTGCCCCCAGTTTCGGGAAGGGGCGGGGCTGGGGAACAAAGCACCCACCGGCCCGCAGCCGGGCGGGGGCCGCGAGGCGGAGCCGCGCATCGGATGCAGTGGGAAGGGGCGGGGTGGGGAAAAGCCCGCCGCAGGTGCTGGTGCTGCCGGTCCGTGCCCGGCCAGGGAGTGGAGGCCGTCAGCAGCCCGTCAAAGACCCGTGCACCCGTAGGCGTGCGATCCCCCCGTCCGGGTGGATGTCGACGCGGATGTGTGTCGCCACGTGGGGTTCCGGCAGTGGGAAGCGGTGGACCGTGTCCGGTTGCAGCCGTGTGCGGGGCAGGATCTGCCGCCAGCCCTTGGAGTGGTCGGCGGGGTCGGCCCCCGTCGTCGCGTCGAGGGCGAACAGGGTTGCCCAGCCCGCCGAGTTGCCCCGGTAGCAGCCGGTGTCGATCTCGACGGCGCGCAGGGTGGAGTGGCCGGCCAGCCGGTAGCGCACCCAGTCGTGGCCCCGGTCGCGGCGGCGGCGGGTTTCCCAGCCGTCGTCCATGCGGCGGGAGCGTCCGGGGTGGATGGTGTGGAACGGCGAGGAGTAGAAGCGGTCGGAGGCGTCCTCGACATGGCCGCCGTTCTCCAGTGCGGCCACGTCGTACGTGCCGAGGGCGGCCAGCCAGGCCGGGTCGGGGACGGCCTCGCCGTGGACGCGGAGCCGGGCGATGCCGCCGTCGGGGTGCTGGTTGAGCCGCACGTGGGTGAAGCGCTCGGCGCGGTGGACGGCGAAGCCGTTGGCGGCGTGGCCGCCGACCGGGGTGCGAGGGACGAGGAGCGTCCACTTCACGTCGTCGGCGAGGAGCTCCTCCGGTGCGGGGGTGCCGGGGAGGGCGGTGGCCTCGATGCTGACGGACTGGGGGTGGTTGCCGCGGAAGTGGGCGGTGTCGACGACGATGCCGTGGATGACGCCCGGGGCGCCGAGGCGGACGAGTGCCCAGTCGTGGTCGTCGTCCGCGGGGTGCGGGGCGGCGGCGGAGGCGCCGCGTCTGCGGCGGGTCTCCCAGCCGTCCATGATCTTGCCCTTGTGGCCGAAGTGTTCGGGGTCGAAGCGGGCGGCGCCGGGCTCGACGAGGTTCTCGCGCTCGGCGAAGAACTCGTCGTTGGCGGCGATGACCCCGGCGCCCAGCCGCCGGTCGGCGAGGTCGGGGAACCGGTCGAAGGGGAAGGCCGCTGTCCGGTAGTCGGCGTAGGGGTCACCGCCCGCGTAGGGGCGCGCGCCGCCGGTGAAGGAGGGTATGTCCGCGGGTGTGCCGCTCATGCGCCGCACTGCCTTTCGAGGAGGAGGCCGGTGGGTTCGGTGACACCGCCGTTCCCGGCGATCCTGCGGCCGCGCAGCCAGGTGGACCGTACGACGCCGTGCAGGGTGCGCCCGGCGTAGGCGGTGACGCGGTTGCGGTGGTGGAGCGCGGCCGGGTCGACGGTGAAGGTCTCGTCGGGGGCGAGGACGGCGAAGTCGGCGTCGCGGCCCGCCTCGACGGCGCCCTTGGTGTGCAGGCCCACGAGGGCGGCGGGGCCGCCGGAGAGCCAGCGGGCGAGGTCGTGGAGGGTGTGGCCGCGGCGGCGGGCCTCGGTCCAGACGGCGGGGAGCCCGAGCTGGAGGGAGGAGATGCCGCCCCACGCGCGGCCGAAGTCGGGGACCTTGAGGTCGGTGGTGCAGGGCGAGTGGTCGGAGACGACGCAGTCGATGATGCCGTCGGCGAGCCCGGCCCACAAGGCGTCCCGGTTGGCCGCCTCGCGTATCGGCGGGCAGCACTTGAACTCGGTGGCGCCGTCGGGGACTTCCTCGGCGGTGAGGGTGAGGAAGTGCGGGCAGGTCTCGACGGTGACGGGCACCCCGTCCGCCTTGGCCGCGGCGATCATCGGCAGGGCGTCGGACGAGGACAGGTGGAGGATGTGGATGCGGGTGCCCAGACGGGCGGCGACCGAGAGCAGCCGGGCTATCGCCGCGTTCTCGGCGGCGCGCGGCCGGGAGGCGAGGAAGCGGTCGTAGCGCGGGCCGCGCGGCAGAGGGGCGCGTTCCAGGTGCCCCGGGTCCTCGGCGTGCACGACGAGGAGGCCGCCGAGCTCGGCGATGCGGGCGGCGACCGGCTCCAGATCGTCCGGTCCGAGGGAGGGGAACTCGTCGACGCCGGACGGCGAGAGGAACGCCTTGAAGCCGAGGACCCCGGCGTCGTGCAGGGGGCGCAGGTCCGCGCGGTTGCCGGGCAGGGCGCCGCCCCAGAAGCCGAGGTCGACATGGGTCCGGCCGCGCGCCACGGCCTGTTTGGTCCGCAGGTGGTCGACGGTGGTGGTGGGCGGGATGCTGTTGAGGGGCATGTCGACGAGGGTGGTGATGCCCCCGGCCGCCGCGGCCCGGGTGGCGGTGGCGAAGCCCTCCCACTCGGTGCGGCCGGGGTCGTTGATGTGCACATGGGTGTCGACGAGCCCGGGGAGGAGGACGTCGTCCCCTAGGTCCTCGACCCGGATGCCGTCCTCGATCCGGACGCCGTCCTCGATCCGGATGCCGTCCTTGACCCGGACGCCGTCCTTGATCCGGACGCCGGGTCGACCGCTGTGTGCCGGATCGCTCGCCCGGGTGGTCCCGGGCCCGCGTATCAGGTCGGTCCCGTACGGGTCGGTCTCATACGGGTCGGTCCCGTACGGCAGGACGGCGGTGATCCGGCCGTCGGCTACGGCGACGGACGCGGCCCGTACGCCCTCCGGGGTGACGACACGGGTGGAGCGCAGCACCAGCTCCACCGGCGGTACCGGGTTCCTCGCGTTCTTCACGTTCGTCGCGGACACGCCCACGCCCCCTCCCTCGTGGCTCATCGAGCCTTCGGGCCTTGGAAATTCAACGTTCTGTTGAACCGCGGTGCAGGCAGTCTTCAGTCGTGTCCCGTACCCGTCAAGACCCCGCCGTTCCGCTTACACCTTTCATCCACCAGAAGTCGGTTTTCGAATAATGGAAGGGGGCGGGTGAGGTGCCCGAAGTGCCGGTAGGCTGCTCCCACCCCTTGTACCGGAAGGACCGCAGCCGTGCCCTCGCCCGCCGATCCCCGCACCACCCCGACCAGTGGTGGCGTCCAGTCACTGGAGCGCGCATTCGATCTGCTGGAGCGGATGGCCGACGCGGGCGGTGAGGTCGGGCTGAGCGAGCTGTCCACGACCAGCGGGCTGCCGCTGCCCACCATCCACCGGCTGATGCGCACGCTGGTGGCCTGCGGCTACGTACGCCAGCAGCCCAACCGCCGGTACTCACTCGGGCCCCGGCTGATCCGGCTCGGCGAGAGCGCGTCCCGGCTGCTCGGCACCTGGGCCCGCCCGCACCTGGCCCGGCTGGTCGAGGAGACCGGCGAGACCGCCAACATGGCGCTCCTCGACGGCGACGAGGTCGTGTACGTGGCGCAGGTGCCGTCGCGCCACTCGGTGCGGATGTTCACCGAGGTCGGGCGGCGGGTGCTGCCGCACACCACCGGGGTCGGCAAGGCGCTGCTCGCCCAGAGCCCCGACGACACGGTCCGCGCGCTGCTCGCCCGTACGGGCATGCCCGCCGCGACCGAGAAGACGATCACCACGCCGGACGTCTTCCTGGAGGCACTGTCCCGGGTGCGCGAGACGGGCTACGCGGTGGACGACAACGAGCAGGAGATCGGCGTCCGCTGTCTGGCGGTCCCGGTGCCCAACTCCCCCACGCACGCGGCCATCTCGATCTCGGGCCCGGCGGGCCGGGTCACGGACGAGGCCACGGAGCGGATCGTGCCGCTGCTCCAGGAGGTCGCCGGGGAGCTGTCGCTGGCCCTCGCGGCCACCACCTGAGGATCATTCCCCGCCGTTCCTCGTCGTTCCCTGTCTTTTTCCGTCGCTCCCTGTCATTCCCCGTCGTTCCCCGTCATCTTCCGCCGGACGCCTCGCGCGGGCCGGGCACCCGCCGCTCGCCGTCCTCCGGGGCGGCGTCGCCCTCCGGGGCGGTCTCCTTCTCCGGCTTCTCCAGAGCGGCGGCCTTCTCCGGAGCGGAGCCCTGCCGCAGGCCGGCGTCCGGCGGGCCGCCGGGGCCCTGCGCCTGCTCCGGCACCCGGACCTCGCCGAAACCGTCGACGGCCGCGCGGAGTTCGGCGAGGACCGGCGACAGGGCGCTGACGGAACCGACGGCGCCCGCGACCAGGAGCAGCGAGCGGCGCAGGCGCGGCACTTCGGGCTCGCCCGCGCGTGCCATCGCGGCCAGTTCGGCCAGTTCGTCCTCGGCGGCGTCCCGGTCGGGTAACCGGGCCGGGTGCGCCGCCAGCGCCCGGCGCAGCCGGGACACCGCGTCGCGCAACGCGTCCACCCTAGGGTCCTGACCGACGCTGCCTTCTCGCTCCTCTTCCACCACAACGGCGCCTTCCGCCACGACACTCCCCCTCCCACGCGCTCGCGCCGATCAGTTAACGCACTTTCCGTACAGCGCGCTATACGCACAGCGAAATTCAGTCCGTACTCCGCACGCACGGGTGACGAACCACCTTTTTCCCGCCCGGGTGGATCGATGCGGTATGCAGGGTCCATGACGCGCACCACGGACACGACAGACGCTCCCGCCGTCGGCGCCCGGCCGGGGGCGGCACCCGTCGCCGGACTGCTGCTGGCCGCGGGCGGGGGGCGGCGGCTGGGCGGGCGGCCCAAGGCGCTGCTGGACCACCGCGGGCGGCCGCTCGTGGAGCACGCGGCGCGGGCGCTGCGCGACGGCGGCTGCGTACCACGGTACGTAGTACTCGGCGCGGCCGCGGCGGAGGTGCGGGCGCGCGCCGAGCTGCCGGACTGCGTCCTGGTGGACAACCCCGACTGGGCGGCGGGCATGGGGTCCTCGCTGCGGGCCGGGCTCGCGGCGCTGACCGTCACGGACGCGGCGGCGGTGCTGGTGACGCTCGTGGACCAGCCGCGCGTGGGCCCGGCGGCGGTGGCCCGGCTGCTGGCCGCGCACCGTGCGGGCGCGCGGCTGGCGGCCGCGGCGTACGGGGGTGAGCGCGGGCATCCGGTGCTGTTCGCGCGGGAACATTGGGAGGGCGTGGCGCGCTCGGCGGCGGGCGACCGGGGGGCGCGGGCGTATCTGCGGGAGCACGCCGGGGCGGTGACGCTGGTGGAGTGCTCGGACGTCGCGGCGCCCGACGACATCGACACCCCGGAGGATCTGGCGCTCCTGGAGGGGTAGTTGGGCGGCGGCCGGGCGACCGGCCGATGCGCCCCGGAGATGGCCGGGTGACGGCCGGATGACACCGGGCGCCATTGAACTTCCACGATGAGGAAACTATTCTCCACTGGCCAGGGTCCAGCGGCACTCCGTGCCGTCTCGCCGAAGCCCTCTCCGAAGTCCTCACCCAAGGAGTGACCTCCATGTCCGCACCAGCGCCGTCCTCGCCGGTCGTCGTCACCGCCCCCGCAGTGGAGCGGCAGGAAGAGCTCCTGACGGAGGAGGCGCTCGCCTTCGTCGGCGCGCTGCACCGCCGGTTCACCCCGCGCCGTGACGAGTTGCTCGCCCGCCGCGCGGCGCGCCGCGCGGAGATCGCGCGCACGAGCACCCTCGACTTCCTCCCGGAGACCGCCGCGATCCGCGCGGACGACAGCTGGCGGGTGGCCCCCGCGCCGGCCGCGCTCCAGGACCGGCGGGTCGAGATCACCGGCCCGACCGACCGCAAGATGACCGTCAACGCGCTCAATTCGGGTGCCCGGATCTGGCTCGCCGACTTCGAGGACGCCTCCGCGCCCACTTGGGAGAACGTCGTCGGCGGCCAGCTCAACCTGATCGACGCGTACGAGCGGCGCATCGACTTCACCGACGCCCGCGGCAAGGCGTACGCGCTCCGGCCCGCCGAGGAGCTCGCCACCGTCGTGGTCCGGCCGCGGGGCTGGCACCTGGACGAGCGCCACCTCACCGTCGACGGCCGCGCCGTCCCCGGCGCCCTGGTCGACTTCGGCCTCTACTTCTTCCACAACGCCCGGCGTCTCATCGGCCTCGGCAAGGGGCCGTACTTCTACCTCCCCAAGACCGAGTCGCACCTGGAGGCCCGCCTCTGGAACGACGTCTTCGTCTTCGCCCAGGAGTATGCGGGCATCCCCCGGGGCACGGTCCGCGCCACCGTCCTCATCGAGACGATCACCGCGGCGTACGAGATGGAGGAGATCCTCCACGAACTGCGCGAGCACGCCTCGGGGCTGAACGCGGGCCGCTGGGACTACCTCTTCTCCATCGTCAAGAACTTCCGGGACGGCGGGCCCCGGTTCGTCCTGCCCGACCGTAACGCCGTGACGATGACGGCCCCGTTCATGCGGGCGTACACGGAACTGCTGGTGCGCACCTGCCACCGGCGCGGCGCGCACGCCATCGGCGGGATGGCCGCCTTCATCCCGTCCCGTACGGACCCCGAGGTCAACGCGGCCGCGCTGGAGAAGGTCAGGGCGGACAAGGACCGCGAGGCGGGGGACGGCTTCGACGGCTCGTGGGTCGCCCACCCCGACCTGGTGCCGGTCGCCCGTGCCTCCTTCGACGCGGTGCTCGGCGACCGGCCGCACCAGAAGGACCGGCTGCGCGAGGACGTACGGGTGACGGCCGAAGAGCTCATCGCGGTCGACTCGTTGGAGGCGAAGCCGACGTACGAGGGGCTGCGCAACGCGGTGGCGGTCGGCGTCCGCTACATCGAGGCGTGGCTGCGCGGCCTGGGTGCCGTCGCCATCTTCCACCTCATGGAGGACGCGGCGACCGCGGAGATCTCGCGCTCGCAGATCTGGCAGTGGATCAACGCGGGCGTCGTCTTCGACAACGGCGAGAAGGCCACCGCCGAACTGACCCGCCGGGTGGCCGCCGAGGAACTCGCCGCGATCCGCGCCGAGGCCGGGGAGGACGCCTTCGCCGCCGGGAAGTGGCAGCAGGCGCACGACCTGCTGCTGAAGGTCGCCCTGGACGAGGACTACACGGAGTTCCTCACCCTGCCCGCGTACGAGCTGCTCGACCGCCCGGCCTGACAGCCCTGCCTGACAGTCCGGCCTGACCGCCCGGGGAGCACTGGGCGCCTGAGGCGCCGGATGCTCTTGAGGTATGAAACACCCTGATGTGACGGGTGATTGGATGATTGTTCACCCGATTCAGTGATTGTGGCTCATGTGTGCCCTGGCCCACCCTGGAGTGGAGCAGGGCGCACCCCGCCGGGCGCCCTGCACAGGGGACGACGGGGGGTCTCACCATGGCCGAAGCGCCGACGATCAGCAGTGCCCGACCGGTTGCCGGGCAGCCCGACACCGCACCGGCCGGCACCGCGCCGGCGGCCGCCCGCCGCGCCGCCGACGTCCGCGACGGGCCCGCGCCGAAGCCCTGGCTGCCGCCCGCCTTCACCGATGTCGAGCTCGGGCAAGAGGTCACGGCCTACGCCGGGCGATGGTGATGACCCCCGCCCGGAGCACGCAGGAGTTCACCACCGCCCTGCGCGCGCACTCCGACCGCTACTGGCACACCCACCCGCTGCATCTGCGCCTCCACCGGGGCGAGTTGAGCCGCCAGGAGCTGCGTCAGTGGATCGCCAACCGCTGGTACTACCAGAAGTGCCTGCCGCAGAAGGACGCGGCCATCGTCGCCAACTGCCCGGATCCCGACGTGCGCCGCCGCTGGGTGCAGCGGGTCCTCTATCAGGACGGCACCGAGGAGCGGCGCGGCGGCCACGCCCAGTGGCTCGACCTCGCCGAGGCCGCGGGCCTCACCCGCACCGAGGTGCTGGACGAGCGCCATGTCGTCCCCGGAGTCCGCTTCGCCACCGACTCCTACGTCGCCTTCGCCCGCAGCCGGCCCTGGATCGAGGCCGTGGCCTCCTCCCTCACCGAGCTGTTCTCGCCCGAGCTGATGCGGGAGCGCCTCGCGGCGCTGCGCGCCCACTACCCCTGGATCGCCGCGTCCGGCCACGGCTATTTCGCCGAGCGCCCGGCGGCGGCCACCGACGACGCCCGGCACGCCCTGGAGCTCGTCCTCGCCCACTGCACGACACAGCAGTTGCAGGAAGACGCCCTCGCGGCGCTGGCGTTCAAGTGCGATGTGCTCTGGGCCATCCTCGACGCCCTCGAGCACGCGGGGCGGGAGCAGTGAAGCCGCACGGCGGGGCCGCGGCCGGCGCCGGGGTCCGGTGGCGGCTGCGCGGCGGGGTGCGGCTCCGCCACGACCCCGTCCGCGACACCGGCGTGCTGCTGCATCCGGAGGGCGTGCTGCTGCTCAACGAGACCGGTGCCGCCGTCCTCGCGCTGTGCGACGGTGCCACCGAGGAGGGCGCCATCGCCGGGGCCCTGTCCCGCGCCTACACGGCCGTGCCCGCGGGGGACGTCCGGTCCTTCCTCGCGGAGCTCGCCCGGCGGCGGCTGATCGAGCCCTCCCCCGCGCCCCCGGGGCACACCGATGGATAGGCCGCTGGGGATGCTCGCCGAGCTGACGTACCGCTGTCCGCTCCACTGCGCCTACTGCTCCAACCCGGTGGGCCTCGACGCGTACGCCGACGAGCTGTCCCTCGCCGACTGGTGCCGGGTGCTCGGCGAGGCCCGTGAACTCGGGGTGCTCCAGGTGCACTTCTCCGGAGGGGAGCCGCTGCTGCGGAGCGACCTGACCGCGATCGTCGCGCACGCGCGCGGGCTGGGTCTCTACACCACCCTCGTCACGGGCGGGCAGGCCCTCACCGCGACGCGGCTGTCGGCGCTGGCCGCCGCGGGGCTCGACCATGTGCAGATCAGTGTGCAGAGTTCCGACGCCCCGGAGGCGGACACCATCGCGGGCCGTCCGGCCCACCGCCGCAAGCTGGCGGCCGCCGCCCTCGTCAAGGAGGCCGGGCTGCCGCTGACGCTCAACGCCGTGCTGCACCGCGCCAACATCGGGCGCGCCGAAGGGCTGATCGAGCTGGCCGAGCGGCTGGGGGCGGACCGGCTGGAGCTGGCCAACGCGCAGTACTACGGCTGGGCCCTGCTCAACGTCCGGGCCCTGCTGCCCACCCGGGAGCAGCTCGCCGCGGTCGAGCCCGTGATCCGGGCCGCGCGGCGGCGGCTGGCCGGGCGGCTGGAGATCGTCTATGTGGTGGCCGATCTGCACGACGGCGTGCCCAAGCCCTGTATGCACGGCTGGGGCGGCCGCCAGCTGACGGTGGCGCCCAACGGCGACGTGCTGCCGTGCCCCGCGGCGGCGCAGATCCCCGGGCTGGACGTGGTGAACGTCGGCCGGGCGCCCCTGGCCGACATCTGGTTCCACTCCGCCGCGTTCAACCGGTTCCGCGGCACGGACTGGATGCGGGAGCCGTGCCGCGGCTGCGCCCGCAGGGAGATCGACCACGGTGGCTGCCGGTGCCAGGCGTTCCAGCTGACGGGGGACGCGGCCGCGGCGGATCCGGTCTGCGCGCTGTCCCCGCACCGCGCGGTGGTGGACGGGATCGTCCGTGCCGCGGAGACCGCGCCGGGGGTTCCCCGCGCCCGTGACTGGCCCGGAGCCCTTGGGAGGGAACCATGAACCCGCTGTCGGTCACCACGCAGCACAACGACAACCGGCGTACGGGCGCGAATCTGTCGGAGACGGTGCTGCACCCGGGCAATGTCGGCCCCGCGACCTTCGGCAGGCTCTTCGGCCGCCCGGTGGACGGGGAGATCTACGCCCAGCCGCTCTATCTCTCCCAGTGCCCGATCGCGGGGCGCGGGCCGCGCAACGTCGTCTACACGGCGACGATGCACAACAGCGTCTACGCCTTCGACGCCGACGACCCGGCCGCCTCGGCACCGCTGTGGCACGTCTCGCTGGGCCCTTCCGCCCCCCTGCCCGACCCGAACATCGGCCCGGCGGTCTATCACGACATCGCGGTCGAGGTGGGGGTGGTGAGCACCCCCGTCATCGATGTGCGGCGGCACGTCCTCTACGTGATCGCGTTCACCAAGGAGCAGGGCGCGTACCACCACACCCTGCACGCGCTCGACCTGTCCACCGGCCGGGAGGCCCTCGGCGGTCCCGTGCGGATCGCCGCCTCCGTGCCCGGCAGCGGCGACGGCAGCGTCCAGGGCCGGGTGACGTTCACCAGCAACCGGCAGATCCAGCGCTCGGCCCTGACCCTGGCCGGCGGCCGGGTGTACGCCGCGTTCGCCGCCTACGGCGACAAGGACCCTTACCACGGCTGGGTGTTGGCCTTCGACGCGGACACGCTCCGGCAGACGGGCGCGTACGTGACCACGCCCAACACCCAGGAGGGCGGCATCTGGCAGGCGGGCCAGGGGCTGGGCGTCGACGACGGCGGCTTCCTCTACTTCATGACCGGGAACGGCGGCTTCCGTCCGGACGGGTCCGAGCTGGGCGATGCCATCGTCAAACTCACTCCCGGCCTCGGGCTCGTGGACTGGTTCGCCCCGTTCGACAACGCCACTCTGGAACGTTTCGACATCGACCTGGGGTCGGCCGGGCCCCTGCTGATCCCGGGCACCCGGCGGCTGCTGGGCGGCGGCAAGGAAGGCAAGTTCTATCTGCTGGACACCGGCAACATGGGCCATTTCCAGGCCGGTTCCGACAGCCAGATCGTGCAGAGCTTCTTTGTGGTGCAGCCGGACGCGAATTCCCATCACATCCACGGCGGCGCGGTGTACTGGAACTTCCGCGGGGGCGGCGGCCCGTGGGTCTACGTATGGCCCGAGAACGCCTTCCTGCGTGCCTACCGCTTCGCCGGCGGCCTGTTCGGGACGGCCCCCGCGTCGACGAGCACGACCACGGACCCCACGGGCGTCCCCGGCGGCTCACCGGGCATGCCCGGCGGCATCCTGTCCGTCTCCGCCCACGGCGACGATCCCGCCACCGGCATCCTCTGGGCGACCCACCCGTACCGCGACAACGCCAACCAGGCCGTGGTCGAGGGCATCGTCCGCGCGTACCGGGCCACCGATCTGACCCACGAGCTGTGGCACAGCAAGATGGACGCCGCCCGCGACGACGTGGGCTTGTACGCGAAGTTCGCGCCGCCGACCGTCGCGAACGGCAAGGTGTACGTCCCCACGTTCTCCGGGGTGCTGCAGGTGTACGGGCTGCTCGGCTGAGGGGGGGGACGTGCCGGAATGAGGCTGCGCATCCTGGGCACCGCGGCGGGCGGCGGGCTGCCGCAGTGGAACTGCGCCTGCCCCGGCTGTTCGCGGGCGCGCTCCGCGGGGCCCGGGGTGTGGCGGACCCAGGAGTGCCTGGCGGTCAGCGTCTCCCCCGACGCCTGGTACCTCGTCAACGTCTCGCCGGACATCCGCGCGCAGATCCTCGCCGCCCCCGAGCTGACCCCGCCGGGCGGCACCCGCCACACCCCGCTGCGCGGTGTGCTGCTCACGGACGGGGAGCTCGACCACACGACGGGGCTGCTGGCGCTGCGCGAGGGCGCCGCGCTCGATCTCTTCGCCCCGGCGGCCGTGGCGGCGGCCCTCGCGGAGGACTTCCCGCTGCGCAGCCTGCTCGCCCCGTACGGCGCTGTCCGCTGGCAGGCCCTCGCGGGGGAACTGGCGCTGGACGACGGCCGGCTGCGTGTGACCGTGATCCCCGTGAGCGACAAGCGCCCGCGCTACGCGGCGGGTTCCACCCGCCCCGGCCCATGGGTCGTCGCCTACCGCTTCGACGACACCGTGACCGGTGCGACGGCCGTCTACGCGCCGTCCCTCGCGCGCTGGCCCGCCGAGCTCGACGCGGCCCTGTCGGGGGCGCGGTGCGTGATCCTCGACGGCACCTTCTGGAGCGAGGACGAGATGGAGCGGGCGACGGGCCATGGGCCGGGGGCCCGCGCGATGGGCCACCTCCCCATCACCGGCGCCGGGGGAACGCTGGCCCGGCTGCGTGGCCGTACGGGCACCCGCTGCCTCTACACCCACTTGAACAACACCAACCCCGCCGCCGACCAGTCCTCCCCCGAGCGCTCGGCCCTGGCGTCGGCCCGGGTGGAGGTGGCCTCGGACGGGCGGGTGATCCATGTGTGAGCGCCCGGCCGCGTTCAGCCGGCGACGGCGCCCAGGGCGACGAAGCCGCAGACGAGCGCGGAGAGGAGGAGCAGCAGCGGCCAGACGAAGCGCAGATAGGTGTTGTAGCCGACCTTCGCCAGCGCGACCCCGCCCATGATGACGGCGGTGGTCGGCACCCAGAGGTTCATCACTCCGCTCGCGGCCTCCCAGGCGGTGACCACCACCGAGCGCGCCACGCCGGCGAAGTCGGCGAGCGGCGCGAGGATCGGCATGGCCAGGGTGGCGTGGCCGGATGTGGAGGGGATCAGGAACGCCAGCGGCAGGTTGACGACGTACACCATGATCCCGAAGAGCGCCGCGGGGGTGCCGGAGACCGCGCCCTCGATGGAGTGCAGCACCGTGTCCGTGATGCGGGCATTGTTCATGATCACGGTGATGCCGCGCGCGAGGACGATCGTCAGCGCGGGCGCGATGAAGTCGCCCGCGCCCTGGACGATCCGTGCACTCAGCTCCTGTTCGCCGAGCCGGGCGACCACGCCGATGAGCACGGAGGCGACGAGGAAGAGCGCCGCCAACTGGGCGAAGGACCAGTCCAGTTCCCAGCCGTACGGGGTCGCGTCGGCCTTTCCGGTGAGCGCGCCCGACCAGGGGATCACCGAGAAGATCATGAAGGCGAAGACCAGGCACACCACGCCGAGCACCGCCTTCTGCAGCCCGGTGAGCTCGGGCGGCGCCTGCGCCTCCGCGGCGAGTTCGCGGTCGCCGGGGAGGAAGCCCACGAGCGAACGCCGGGGATCCGTCCGCACCTTGTGCGCGTACCGCAGGACGTAGCCGATGGTGACGGCGGTGAGGACGATCCACATGGCGAAGCGCAGCCCGATGCCGTCGCCGAGCGAGATGTCCGCGGCGGACGAGGCCACGCCGGTGGAGAAGGGGTTGACGGTCGACGCCAGCACGCCGACGCCCGCGCCGAGGATGATGGCGCCGGTGGCGACCATGCGGTCGTAGCCGAGGGCCAGCATCAGGGGCACGATCAGCCCGTAGAAGCCGAGCGTCTCCTCCGCGAAGCCCTCCACCGTGCCGAGCAGGGAGAAGACCGTCATGACACCGGCGATCAGCAGGGCGCCGCGCTCGCGCAGCCGGTGGGCGAGCCGCTCGATGCCGCGGTCCAGGGCGCCGGTGGCGAAGACGACCGTGATGAACGCGCCGATGGCCAGGACGAAGAGGAACACTCCGGCGCTGCCGTAGAGGGCGCCGACCGCGTCCGGGGCGACCTCGCCGGTTCTGCCGTCGCGAATGCCGTAGAGGCCGTTGACCGGGGACAGGAAGAGGTCACCGAGCCGGTGCACGAAGTCGCCGGGCGCGGCTTCGCGGTGGTACGTCCCCTGGAGCGGCTTGCCGGTGCCGTCGCGGCGATAGGCGCCGGAGGGGATGACGAAGGTGAGGGCCCAGACCGCGAGGGTGACGACGGCGAGGACGGTGAGGGCGCTGGGGAATCGGTGCCTCTTGCCCTCCGGGTGGGCGGGGTTCTGTGCTGGCTGATCCACGGCGGGGCCTCTCCGGGGGCGGCGATTTCACCCATTTTGCGCTTTCCGCCGCGCGGGCCGACTGCCGCGCCGGGCGTGTCCGTGGCTTTGTTCCCCACCCCCGCCCCTTCCCGCACCGGGGCTCCGCCCCGGACCCCGAAGCACGCTTCGCGCGCTGTCCTCAATCGCCGGACGGGCTGAATTGCGTGGGTGACGGGAAGGGGCGGGACGCGCAGGGGTGGTTCGGGACGTAAAGCGAAGCAGTCCCGAACCGCCCCGGAGTGTCCCGGCCCCGCACCCGACAACGGCGACGAGCCCAAAACTCAGCCCGTCCGGCGATTGAGGACGCGACCGCAGGGAGCCCCCGCCGCAGGCGGCGAACCGGCCCTCACCGTCGCAACGGCGCGCGGCGCAGCCAACCCGCAGGCGGCAAACGGCCCGCACCCATACGCGCCCCGATTCAATCGCTCCGCGCAGCGGCCCCGTTGAACACCAGGTTCAGCACGACCGCCGTCAGGCACCCCGCGCTCACCCCCGAGTCCAGGAGGATGCGGAGGGTGGCGGGGATCGACGGGTTGTCGTAGAAGGTCCGGGAGACGACGGGGATCAGGCCCATGCCCAGGGACACCGCCGCCACCAGGAGGTTGTCGCCACGGTCCAGGCCCGCCTGGCGGAGGACGTTCACCCCGCTGGCCGCGACGCTGCCGAAGAGCACGATGCCCGCTCCCCCGAGCACCGGCCGCGGCACCACCGCGATGAGGGACGCGAAGACCGGGCTGAGTCCCAGGAGGACGAACATCAGCCCGCACGCGGCGACGACGAAGCGGCTGCGTACCCGGGTGAGGGCGACGAGGCCGATGTTCTGGGCGAAGGCACTGTTCGCGAAGCCGTTGAAGAGGGGGCTGACGGCGGTGCCGAGCGTGTCCGCGCGCAGGCCGCGCGCGATGAGTTCCTCGTCGGCGGGGCGGCCGACGACCTCGCCGAGCGCCAGCATGTCGGCGGTGCTCTCGGTCATGCAGACCAGCATGAGGACGCACATCGACACGATGGCGGAGACCACGAAGTGGGGGGCGCCGAAGTGGAAGGGGGTCGGGAAGCCGACGAGGTGGGCGTGTTCGGCGGGCGAAAGGTCGACGGCCCCGGCCGGGACGGCGATGAGGGTGCCCGCGACGAGTCCGAGGAGGATCGCGATCTGCTGGAGGAAGCCCTTCAGCAGCCGCCGCAGCACGAGGACCACGGTCAGGGTCGCCCCGGCCAGGGCGAGGTTGGTGAGCGGGGCGGGCCGGTCGGGGTGGCCGCCCTGGATCCAGCCGAAGGAGACCGGCAGCAGGGTGATGCCGATCAGGGTGATCACGGTGCCGCTGACGACGGGCGGGAAGAAGCGGACGAGTTTGCAGAAGTAAGGGGCGAGGACGAAGCCGAGGACGCCGGCGACGATGACGGCGCCGTAGATGACGGGGAGGGCGTCCCGCTTGTGGGGCTGGGCGTCGGCGACGGCGAGCATGGGGGCGACGCCCGCGAAGGAGACGCCGTTGACGAACGGCAGCCGTGCCCCGACCTTCCAGAAGCCGATGGTCTGGAGCAGGGTCGCGATGCCCGCCGTGAAGAGGGCGGCGCCCACGAGAAAGGTGATCTCCGTCGGGGAGAGCCCGATGGCGGCGCCGAGGACGAGGGGCGGCGCGACGACCCCCGCGTAGCTGGCGGCGACGTGCTGGAAGCCGCCCGCTACGAGCTTTCCCGGTGGTACGAGCCGGTCGACGGGGTGGACGTCGCCGCGGCGGCCGCCGGGTGCGGCCGGCTCGGTGCTTCGCTCGGTGAACCTGGGCACTGCGGCCACGACGGTTCCTCCTGTCGATTTTCGTGTCGCCGATGATGTGACACGGCTTCAGGGAGGCGGCTCTGTGCGGAACATGAAGGGCGGTGGGGAAACGGCGGCGGACCGGGGCGCCGTGGTGCGGGCGCCCCGGTCCGCCGCCCGTGGCTCCGGCGGGGCCACGGGCCCGGTCGAGGTCCGTCCCCCTCGACCGGGGTCTCGGGTCGGGCCGTGGGACTCCCAGGCGGGGGCATCCTCCGACCGCGACGCTTCGGGTGAGGGTGAGAGTGAGGGTCAGTCTCCGGCCGCGAGGCGGGCCAGCCGCCGGGACGCGTCACGGGTGCTGCGGGCGACGGCGTCCTCGTCGACGGTGGTCAGCCGGCCGTGCTCGACCACCGCCCGGCCGTTGACCAGGGACAGGGTGACGGGCGCGGCGGCCCCGAGGACCAGGGCGGCGACGGGGTCGGCGATGGTCGAGTGCCCGAGGCCGTCGAGCTTCCACAGCACCAGGTCGGCGAGCTTGCCCGGCTCCAGCGAGCCGATCTCCGCCGCGCGTCCGAGGACCTGTGCGCCGCCGTGGGTGCCCAGCCGCAGCACCTGACGCACATTCAGGGCGTCGGCGCCACCGGCGAGTCGGTGGATGAGCAGGGCGTTGCGGAGTTCGGTGTGCAGTTCGCCGGACTCGTTGGAGGCGGTGCCGTCGACGCCGAGGCCCACGGGCACCCCGGCCCGCAGCAGGTCGGGGACGCGGGCGGTGCCCGCCGCGATCCGGGCGTTGGAGGAGGGGCAGTGGCCGACGCCCGTGCCGGTGCGGGCGAAGGCCGCGATGTCGGTGTCGTTCATGTGGATGCAGTGGGCCATCCACACGTCGTCACCGAGCCAGCCGGTGGACTCGAAGTAGTCCGTGGGTCCCATGCCGAACAGTTCCTTGCAGAACTGTTCCTCCTCGACGGTCTCCGAGCCGTGGGTGTGCAGGCGTACGCCCTTGCGGCGGGCCAGCAGGGCCGCTTCGCGGAGGAGTTCGGTGGAGACGGAGAAGGGCGAGCAGGGGGCGACGCCGATCCGCAGCATCGAGTCGAAGGACGGGTCGTGGTGGGTGTCGATGGCCTCCTCGGTCGCGAGCAGCGCGGCCTCGGTGGTCTCGACGGCGAAGTCCGGCGGCAGTCCGCCGTCCGACCGCCCGCGGTCCATGGAGCCGCGGGTGGGGCTGAACCGGACGCCCATCTCGCGCGCGGCCCGGATCTCGGCGCCCAGGAGGTCGCCGGAGCCTCGGGGGAAGACGTAGTGGTGGTCCATGGCGGTGGTGACGCCGCCGCGGGCCATCATCGCGAGGGAGCCCTGTGCCGCGGCGTAGACCATCTCCTCGTCGATCCTCGCCCAGATGGGGTAGAGGGTGACGAGCCAGTCGAAGAGCGGGGAGTTCTGGGCGAGACCGCGGGTGAGCCACTGGTAGAAGTGGTGGTGGGTGTTGACGAGGCCGGGGGTGGCCAGGTGGCCGGTGCCGTCGACGCGGCGTACGACGCCGGTGAGGTCCGCGGGGGCCGGACCGGCGCCCACGGACTCGATCCTGTTGCCCGCGACGACGATGTGGCCGCTCGGATGCTCCGTGTCGTGCGCGTCGACGGTGGCGATCGCGCAGTTCTCGATGACGAGCCGGCCGGCCGACTGCAGTGTTTCCAGGGATGGTGACGGTGGTGGTGCGGCCACGGTGATTCCTCGCTGTCGGTTCACGGAAGGTTGGTCAGGTCCACCGGTATGGCGGGCTCGGCGCCCTCGCGCAGGACGGTGGCCTCGATGAGGCCGTACGGCCGGTCGGCCGCGAAGTAGACCTCGTTGTCGTTCTTGAGGCCGAACGGTTCGAGGTCCGCCAGGAAGTGGTGCTTGTTGGGGAGGGAGAGGCGGATCTCGTCGATCTCGGGGCGGTGGTCGATGACCCGCGAGCCCATCCGGAAGAGCGTCTGCTGGAGGGAGAGGGAGTAGGTGTCGGCGAACGCGGTCAGCAGGTGGTCCCGGGTGGCCTCGTAACTGTCGTTCCAGTCCGGGGATCTCACCGTGTCGTCGAACCGGGCGTGCCGCCAGCGGGCGTGGACCTGGGTGGCGAGGATGCGGTCGCGGGTCTCCTTGAGCGTCGTGTAGCGGTCCTCGACGAAGCCGTGGAACTCGGAGTCGGTGGTGTTGAGCACCACGAGGTCCTTGAGTCCGGAGATCACCTGCCAGGCCGTGCCGTCGAAGGTGATCTGCGCGGTGCGGGTCTCCCGGTTCGTACGGACGAAGGAGTGCCGCGCCTCACCGGGTGTCGCTATGCGCTCCCAGGCGTATTCCTCGACGCGGACGCGGGCGGTGGTGACGGCCCGTTGGCTGGTGACGAAGTGGCGGGCGAGGCGGACGGCGAACTCTTCGGGCGAGGCGATGCCGTGTTCCTTGGCGAAGGCGAACACGGTGTTCTTGGTGGTGTCCGTCGGCAGGACGTGGGCGTTGGAGCCGGAGAGGTGGACGTCCGTCATGTCGCCGGAGAGCGCCACCGAGACGTTGAGGTCCTTGAGGTGGTGGGTGGCGCCGTCGCGGGTGACCTTCAGGACGCGGGTCTCGGCTTTGCCGTACTGGTTCTGGCCAAGGATGGGCATGCGGTCGCTAGCTCCCTCGGTATACGGAGTAGCCGAACGGGTTGAGCAGCAGCGGTACGTGGTAGTGCTCGCCCGGGTCGACGGCGAAGGCGATCGCCACTTCCGGGAAGAACGCCGCTCCGTCGGCTCGTTCGCGGGAAAGGTAGGGCTCGACGGCGAACAGGAGCCGGGCCTGGGCGGCGCCGTCCGGCAGTGCGGGGAAGTCCTTGCAGCGGCCGTCCGCGTCCGTCGTCGACGTGCCGAGCGGCTGCCACGGGCCGTCGGCGCCGTCGCGTACGGACAGTTCGACGGTGACGGCCGCGGCGGGGCGGCCGGCGGTGGTGTCCAGGATGTGGGTGGACACGGTGACGGCTGTGGTCTCGCCGCTCATGGTGGGGCTCCTCCGTTCTCTGGTGCTGTCGCGGCGCTCTCCGCCGCCGGGCCTTCCGCGAGCCGCGTCAGCCGGATGCGGTTGATCTTGCCGAGTTCCGTACGCACGATCCCGCGCTCCCGTTCCGGCGTGTTGTCGATCCGGTTACGGATGGCGTCGTACAGCTGTCCGGCGGTGAGTCCGGTGGCGCAGATCAGGAAGACATGCCCGAACCGCTCCTGGTAGGCGAGGTTGTGGGCGAGCATGTCGGCCTTGAGGGCGGCGGAGGCGTCCGTCATGCCCCGTTGTTCGCGGGCGGACACGGGGTCGCCCCGGTCGGGGCGGCCGATGGGCGGGTGGCCGGCCATGGCCTCGGCGAGGTCCGCCGGGGTGAGTGCGGCCATGGCGGTGTCGTTGGCGGCGCGCAGGGCCGCGGCGTCCGGGTACGGGCGGCGCGCGAGGACCGCGCTCCCCCATGCCTCGCTGGTGCAGATCTTGCGGAGCGCCGCGCGGGCGGCGCTCTCGTCGGCCGTGTTGAACCGGGTGAGCCCCGGCGTCGAACTCGAAGACACGGGAACCTCCGTGGCCGCAGGGTCGCCGGCTGGGACGGGCTGCGCATAGCTAACGCCCTCGCGAACACGGCGTCAACAGTTTGTTGAAACTACGCTTCGTGGCGGGCCGCGCTCTCCCGGTTGAGGTAGTTGTAAACGGTGAAGCGGCTCACGCCGAGCGCCGAGGCCACGGTCTCCACCCCGTGCCGTACGGCGAAGGCGCCGCGCGCCTCCAGGCCGCGGACGACCGACTGCTTGGCCTTGCGGTCGAGTTCGGCCAGCGGCATCCCGTGCCGGCGTTCGAGGTCGGCCAGGATGTGGTCGAGCGAGGCGGAGAGGTGGGGCAGGCGGACGGCCACGGCCTCGCGCCCCTCCCAGGACAGCACCACGTCGTCGCCCCGGGCGTCCGCCGGGTCGACCATCTCCCCGCCTATGGCGTCGACGAGCGGCTTGACCGCGGAGCGGAACGGCTCGTCCGCGAAGCCGGTCACGAGCCCTCCCCCTCGACCACGCTGAGCTGCAACGACACCCGGGTGGCACCGGCCCGGAGGGATGCGCGCAGCAGCTCGTCCACCGCCGTGAGCACCGCCTCGGCGCGGCCTTCCGCGGTGTTGCCGAACGGGCCGACGTCCACGGCGTCCAGGTCGGCGCCCTGCACGATCTCGCGGGCCACCACGGCGTGGGCCGGGGCCTCGTCGAGATCGAAGGGTTCGGTCGTGAACTCCACTCGCAATCGCAGCATGGGCCAACGGTAGCTCTGCCACCGCCCTTGACAGCCTTCTCGGCGCACGGGCACGCTTCCACTGAGCAGAATTCAACTTCCGCAATATGGAAGGAGATCCGGCCGATGGGGCTCCCCGAGCCGCGCTTCGACGTGAATCTCTCGATCCTCTTCACCGAGCTCCCGCTCCTCGAACGCCCGGCGGCGGCCGCCGCGGCGGGCTTCACGGCGGTCGAGCTGTGGTGGCCCTGGCCCGGCCGCCCCACGCCGGAGGATCATGAACTCGACGCCCTGCGGCGGGCATTGACCGACGCGGGCACCCGGCTCGTCGCCCTGAACCTCTACGCCGGGAGGCTGCCGGGCCCCGACCGGGGCGCGCTCTCGGTCCCCGGCGCGGAGTCGGACCGGTTCCGCGCCAACCTCGACGTGGCGGCCGGCTTCGCGGCCTCGGTGGGCTGTACGGCGCTCAACGCGCTGTACGGGAACCGCGTCCAGGGCGTCGACGCGCGGACGCAGGACGCGCTGGCCCTGGAGAACCTCGTCCGCGCGGCGCGCGCGGCGGACCGGGTGGGGGCGGTGCTGCTGATCGAGGCGCTCAACGCCGTGGAGTCGCCGCGGTATCCGGTCACCGGCGCGGAGCGGGCCGTCGAGCTGGTGGAGGCGGTGAACGCGGCGAGCGGGCTGGGCAACGCGCGCTTCCTGATGGACCTGTACCACCTGGCGGTGGGCGGCGAGGACCTGCACGCCGTCATCGACGGCCACGCCGCCGTGACGGGCCATGTCCAGATCGCGGACGCGCCGGGACGCGGGGCACCGGGGTCCGGGCGGCTCGACTTCCCTTCCCTGCTGGGGAGGTTGGGGAAAGCGGGATACGACGGATGGGTGGGGCTGGAGTATGCGGCCGCCGGGCCGGACCGCTTCGACTGGCTGACCGGCTTCCGCCGGACACCGGCATGAACGGGCCCCAGGACAAGGACGTGCCGACGAGAGGAATCCCCGTGACCGGGAACAAGCGCATCGCCTGGATAGGACTCGGCGTCATGGGCTCCCCCATGGCGGAGAATCTGCTCAGGGCCGGGTACGGCGTACGGGGCCACACCCTCGAACCCGAGAAGCTGACACGGCTCGCCGCGGCCGGCGGCGAGCCCGCCGCGTCCGTCGCGGACGCGGTCCGGGACGCGGACATCGTCGTCACCATGCTCCCCACCGACCCGCACGTCGAAGCCGTCGCCTACGGCGGCCACGGCATCCTCGCCCACGCCCGCCCCGGCACCCTGCTGATCGACATGTCGACGGTCACGCCGAGCACGTCCGTCGCCCTGGCCGGGGCCGCCGCCGCCCGGGGCGTCCGCGTGCTCGACGCGCCCGTCTCCGGCGGTGAGGCCGGGGCCGTCGAAGGGACGCTGTCCGTCATGGCCGGCGGGGACCGGGCCGACTTCGAGCGGGCCGAACCCCTGTTCCGTGCCCTCGGCTCCACCGTCGTCCACTGCGGGGCCCACGGCTCCGGACAGACCGTGAAGGCCGCCAACCAACTGATCGTCGCCGTCACCCTCCAGGCCTGCGCGGAAGCGGTCGTCTTCCTGGAGAAGTCCGGTGTGGACCTCGCCGCCGCGCTGGAGGTGCTGGGCGGCGGGCTCGCCGGGTCGGCCGTGCTGGAACGGAAGAAGCGCAATTTCCTCGCCCGGGACTTCACCCCGGGCTTCCGCATCGACCTGCACCACAAGGACATGGGCATCGTCACGGACGCCGCCCGTGCCGTGGACGCCGCCATCCCGCTGGGCCAACTGGCCGCCGCCCTGGTCGCCGCCGCGCGGGCGCAGGGCGACGGCGGCCTGGACCACTCCGCGCTGCTGCGCGGCGTCGAGCGGCTGTCGGGGGTGGGCTCGTGACCGGCACGGCGCGGATGCCCGCCATGGAGGCGGCCGTACGGATCATGCGGGACGAGGGCGTCGACATCGCCTTCGGCTGCCCGGGGGCGGCGATCCTGCCGCTGTACAAGGCGATGGAAACCGTGGGCGGCATCGAGCACTTGATCGTCCGTCACGAGGCGGGCGCGACGCACATGGCCGACGGCTGGGCGCGGACGAACGGCCGGGTCGGCGTCGCCCTCGCCACCTCCGGTCCGGGCGCCACGAACCTCGTCACCGGGCTCTACACCGCGCACGCCGACTCCGTGCCCATGGTGTGCGTCACCGGCCAGGCCGTGTCGGCCAAGCTGCACCAGGAGGCGTTCCAGGCGGTCGACATCGTGGAGATCGTCCGGCCGGTCACCAAGTGGGCCGTGCAGATCAAGGAGGCGGCGCAGATCCCCTGGGCGTTCCGGGAGGCGTTCCGGACCGCGCGTGAGGGCCGCCCCGGCCCGGTGCTCGTCGACATCCCCGTCGACATCGCCCGGCAGGAGATCCGTTACGACCCCGCGCTCGACGCCCGGCTGCCGGTCGCCGCCGTACGCCCGCACCCGCCGCGTGTCGAGGCCGCCCTGGACCTGCTGCTGGCCGCGGAGCGGCCGCTGGTCCTGGCGGGCGGCGGGGTGGTGCTCGCGGACGCGGCGGACGCGCTGCGGGAACTGGTCGAGTTCCTGCGGGTGCCGTTCCAGGTGACCCTGATGGGCAAGGGCGCCGTCGAGGACGACCACGAGCTGAACATGGGCACGACCGGCATCCAGACCTCGCAGCGGTACGCCAACGCCTCGTTCCTGGAAGCCGACTTCGTGCTCGCGGTCGGCGCCCGCTTCGGGGACCGGCACACGGGCGCGGACCTCGGCGTCTACCGGGGCGGGCGGACGTTCGTGCAGGTGGACGTCGAGCCCTCCCAGCTCGGCAAGGTCTTCGAGCCGGACCTCGGCATCGTCTCCGACGCCGGGCTGTTCCTCACGGCCCTGCTGGACGCCGCGCGCGCCCGGGGCGCGCGGCCCGCCGTCGGCCCGTGGGTGGCACGCTGCCGGGAGCTCAAGCGGACCCTGGTGCGCAGGGACGACTTCGACACCGTCCCGGTCGAGGCCCCCCGGGTCTACAAGGAGATCAACGAAATCTTCGGGCCGGAGACCTACTTCGTCACGGCCATCGGCCTCTACCAGATCTGGGGCGGCCAGCACCAGAAGGCCCATCTGCCACGCCACTACCAGGTGTGCGGCCAGGCAGGCCCGCTGGGCTGGGAGATCCCGGCGGCGATCGGCGTGAAGACGGCGCTCCGGGGGCTGGGCAGGGGCGACACGGAAGTGGTCGGCATCGTGGGCGACTACGGATTCCAGTACCTGGTCGAGGAGTTGGCGGTCGCGGCGCAGTACGACATCCCGTATGTGCTGATCATGCTGAACAACGAGTACCTGGGGCTGATCCGGCAGGCGTCGGCCGGCTACGGCATGAACTACCAGGTCGACATCCACTACGACGAGATTGGCACCGACAACGTCAAGCTGATGGAGGCCTACGGGTGTTCGGGGCGGCGGGTGCGGGAGCCCGGTGAGATCCGGGCGGCGATCGAATGGGCGCGGGGGGAGGCGGTGGTGACGTCGCGTCCGGTGCTGGTGGAAGTGATGATCTCGCGCGAGGCCGATGCGCCGCACGGCGTGAACATCGACTCGGTACGGGAGTTTGCGCCACGGCGCCGCTGACCCACTCGGGTGCGGCCCGGTGGCCTTTTCTCCCCAGCCCCGCCCCTTCCCGAAACTGGGGGAGACCCCCAGACCCCCAACCACGCTCCGCGCGGTGTCCTCAAACGCCGGACGGGCTGAATTTGCCCGCAGGCTGCGGACTACGCCGGCGAAATCAGCCCGTCCGGCG
>NZ_JBSFWT010000104.1:0-24124 GCF_053594975.1 Streptomyces sp. NPDC002537 | reverse complement strand
CCCCAGACCCCGAAGCACGCTTCGCGCGCTGTCCTCAAACGCCGGACGGGCTGAATTTCGCGGACCGTAGCCAGCAAAATCAGCCCGTCCGGCGTTTGAGGACGCGGCCGCAGGCCGCTGGGGGTCCGGGGGTCTCCCCCGGTTCGGGAAGGGGCGGGGCAGGGGAACAGAAACCGCCCGGCAGAGGCACGTCGAAAAGGCGCACCCCGCCGGGCGGGAAAGGGACTTGACGACCCGTTAGAACGGGTTGAAGTCGTCGAACTCGCGCTGCGACTCGTCCCGCTCCGCGTCGCGGTCGCGACGCCGCTGCGCGGCAGGACGAGGCGCCTCGAGACGGTGGTCCTCGCCACGGCGTCCGAGCATCTCCGCGCCCGCCATCATCGTCGGCTCCCAGTCGAAGACGACCGCGTTGTCCTCGGCACCGATGGCCACGCCGTCGCCCGCCCGCGCGCCGGCCTTGAGGAGCCGGTCCTCGACGCCGAGGCGGTTGAGGCGGTCGGCGAGGTAGCCGACGGCCTCGTCGTTGTTGAAGTCGGTCTGACGCACCCAGCGCTCCGGCTTCTCGCCGCGCACGCGGTAGATGCCGTCGTCCTCCAGGGTGACCGTGAAGCCCGCGTCGTCGACGGCCTTCGGACGGATGACGATGCGGGTCGCCTCCTCCTTCGGCTTGGCGGCGCGCGCCTCGGCGATGATGCGGGCCAGCGCGAAGGAGAGCTCCTTCAGGCCCGTACGGGCGACGGCGGACACCTCGAAGACCTGGTAGCCGCGTGCCTCCAGATCCGGGCGGATCATGTCGGCGAGGTCCTGGCCGTCCGGGATGTCGATCTTGTTGAGGACGACGATGCGCGGCCGGTCGTCGAGACCGCCGTACTGCGTCAGCTCCGCCTCGATGACGTCCAGGTCGGAGACCGGGTCGCGGTCGGACTCCAGGGTCGCCGTGTCCAGCACGTGCACGAGCACCGAGCAGCGCTCGACGTGCCGCAGGAACTCCAGGCCGAGGCCCTTGCCCTGGCTGGCGCCCGGGATCAGGCCGGGGACGTCGGCGATGGTGTAGACGGTCGAGCCGGCCGTGACCACGCCCAGGTTCGGGACCAGCGTCGTGAAGGGGTAGTCGGCGATCTTCGGCTTGGCGGCGGAGAGTACCGAGATCAGCGAGGACTTGCCCGCGCTCGGGTAGCCGACCAGCGCCACGTCGGCGACGGTCTTGAGCTCCATGACGATGTCACGGGCCTCGCCGGGCTCGCCGAGCAGCGCGAAGCCGGGGGCCTTGCGGCGGGCGGAGGCCAGCGCGGCGTTGCCGAGGCCGCCGCGGCCGCCCTGGCCGGCGATGAAGGTGGTGCCCTCGCCCACCAGGTCGGCGAGGACGTTGCCGGCCGTGTCGAGGATGACGGTGCCGTCCGGCACGGGCAGGACGAGGTCCTGGCCGTCCTTGCCGGAGCGGTTGTCACCGGCGCCCGGCTGGCCGTTGGTGGCCTTGCGGTGGGGGCTGTGGTGATAGTCGAGGAGCGTGGTGACCGACTGGTCGACGACCAGGATCACATCGCCGCCACGGCCGCCGTTGCCACCGTCCGGGCCGCCGAGCGGCTTGAACTTCTCACGGTGAACGGAGGCGCAGCCATGGCCTCCGTTACCCGCGGCGACGTGCAGCTCGACGCGGTCCACGAAGGTGGTCATAGCGGGTGCCTCCTGGTACGTAAAGGGATGTTTCTGTACTAACACGCCGAGGGCGGACCGGCTTCCCCACTACAGGGGAAGAGCGGCCCGCCCTCGGAAAAGGTGCTTGTGTCGTGCCGAAAGGCTGATTACTCAGCGATCGGGACGATGTTCACGACCTTGCGACCACGGTGGGTGCCGAACTGCACCGCACCGGCGGCCAGCGCGAACAGGGTGTCGTCGCCACCGCGACCGACGCCCGTGCCCGGGTGGAAGTGGGTGCCGCGCTGGCGGACCAGGATCTCACCGGCGTTGACGGCCTGGCCGCCGAAGCGCTTGACGCCGAGCCGCTGAGCGTTGGAGTCGCGACCGTTCCGAGTGGACGATGCGCCCTTCTTGTGTGCCATGTGTTCTCAGTCCCTTACTTCGCAGCCGTGGGGATGCCGGTGACCTTGATCGCCGTGTACTGCTGGCGGTGACCAATGCGCTTGCGGTAGCCGGTCTTGTTCTTGTACTTCAGGATGTCGATCTTGGCACCCTTGTGGTGGTCCACAATCTCGGCCTGGACCTTGATCCCGGCCAGCACCCACGGGTCGCTGGTGACGGACTCGCCGTCGACCACGAGCAGCGTGGAGAGCTCGACGGAGTCGCCCACCTTGCCGTCGGAAATCTTGTCAACCTCGACGATGTCGCCGACAGCAACCTTGTGCTGGCGACCACCGCTACGCACGATTGCGTACACGCGGATCTCACTCTCTCGCTGGTAATCGGGACCTCTGATGCCAGCCGCTCGCGCGGGCGTGAAGCCCGCGCATATCCGAAGGGACGAGCGGCCTCTCCCGGAATTCACCGGGAGGGATTTGCTCAGGGGTTGGCGTACAGACGCCGGTGGATAAGGCTACGTGTTCGGTCACGCAGGGTCAAACCGGGCCCGTCACGGACCGGTTTCCCCCACCGGACGGGTCGGTTCCGCGGACCGTGGCCCACGGAACCGACCCGTCCGGGTGAATCAGTCCTCCGACGACGCCGCGGCCGGCTCCGCGACCTTCTTGGCGGCGGCCTTCTTCGTCGTCGCCTTCTTGGCCGTGGTCTTCTTCGCCGTGGCCTTCTTGGCAGTCGTCGTCTTCTTGGCGGCGGCCTTCTTCGTGGCCGTCGCCTTCTTCGCCGGTGCCTTCTTGGCCGTCGTCGTCTTCTTGGCGGCCGTCTTACGGGTCGCCTTCTTGGCCGGAGCCGCGGCCTCGGTCTCGGCCTCGGACTCGACCTCAGCCTCGGTCACGGCCTCAGCGGCGGCCTCCTGGACCGGCTCGGGAGCGGCCGTCGGCGTGCTGACCACGACCACCGCGGCCTCCGCCGCCGCGGGCGAGCCCGCCGGGGCGGACACCCTGCGGGTCACCCGGCGCCGCGTACGGGCGGGAGCGGCCGGAGCCGCCTCCACCGGAGCCTCGGCGGGAGCCTCGACCTCGGCGACAGGCTCGGCGACCGGTTCGGCGACCGGCTCTACGGGTGCCTCCACGACCGGCTCGGCCACGGGCTCCGCGACCACCGGCTCGGCGACAGCCGCCGGCGCCCGTGTCGGCTCCACGACGACCTCGGCCTCGACGGCCTCCGGCCCGGCGGCAGGCGCCCCGGCCGGAGCGGTCGCCTTGCGGGTCGCCCGGCGCCGCGTACGGCCACCGCGCGGACCCGCCGCGGCACGTGCCTCGGCAGGGCTGCCGAACCACTCCTCGTCCGCGCCGACCGACGGCTGGAGTTCGGCCTCGGTCACCGCGACCGGCTCCAGCTCGGGCGCCTCGGGGGCGGCCTCGGCCTCGACGGCCGCCTCGGCGACGGCCGGGGCCTCCGCCGTCACGTGCTCGTGCTCGTGGAGCTGGCCCTTGCCCTTCTTCTTGCCGCGCTTGCCGCCACCGCCACCGCCGACGGACGTCGGCTGGTCCATGTGGACGATCACGCCGCGGCCGTTGCAGTGCACGCACGGCTCGGAGAACGACTCCAGCAGGCCCTGGCCGACCCGCTTACGGGTCATCTGCACCAGACCCAGCGAGGTCACCTCGGCGACCTGGTGCTTGGTGCGGTCGCGGCCCAGGCACTCCAGCAGGCGCCGCAGCACCAGGTCCCGGTTGGCCTCCAGCACCATGTCGATGAAGTCGATCACCACGATGCCACCGAGGTCGCGCAGCCGCAGCTGGCGCACGATCTCCTCCGCGGCCTCGAGGTTGTTCTTGGTGACCGTCTCCTCGAGGTTGCCGCCCTGACCGGTGAACTTGCCGGTGTTGACGTCGACGACGACCATCGCCTCGGTCCGGTCGATGACGAGCGAACCGCCGCTCGGCAGCCAGACCTTGCGGTCCAGCGCCTTCATCAGCTGCTCGTCGATCCGGTACGTGGCGAAGACGTCGACGTCCGACGTCCACTTCTGCAGCCGGTCGGTGAGGTCCGGGGCGACGTGCGAGACATAGCCGTGGATGGTCTCCCAGGCCGTGTCACCGCTGATGATGACCTTGGAGAAGTCCTCGTTGAAGATGTCGCGCACGACGCGGACGGTCATGTCCGGCTCGCCGTACAGCAGGGTCGGGGCGTTGCCGCTCTTCGCCTTCTTCTGGATCTCTTCCCACTGCGCCTGGAGCCGCTGGACGTCGCGCGCCAGCTCCTCCTCGCTCGCGCCCTCGGCGGCCGTACGGACGATGACGCCCGCGTCCTCGGGGACGATCTTCTTGAGGATCTGCTTCAGGCGCGCGCGCTCGGTGTCGGGCAGCTTGCGGCTGATGCCGGTCATCGAGCCCTCGGGCACGTACACGAGGTAGCGGCCCGGCAGGGAGACCTGGCTGGTCAGACGGGCGCCCTTGTGGCCGATCGGGTCCTTGGTGACCTGCACCAGCACGGACTGGCCGGACTTCAGCGCGGTCTCGATGCGGCGCGGGCCGTTGCCCATGCCGAGCGCCTCGAAGTTGACCTCACCGGCGTACAGGACGGCGTTGCGGCCCTTGCCGATGTCGACGAAGGCGGCCTCCATGGACGGCAGCACGTTCTGGACCTTGCCCAGGTAGACGTTGCCGACGTAGCTGGTGGCCTGCTCCTTGTTGACGAAGTGCTCGACGAGGACGTTGTCCTCCAGCACGCCGATCTGGGTGCGCTCGCCGCTCTGGCGGACGACCATCACGCGCTCGACGGCCTCGCGACGGGCCAGGAACTCCGCCTCGGTGATGATCGGCACCCGGCGGCGGCCCTGCTCGCGGCCCTCGCGGCGGCGCTGCTTCTTCGCCTCCATACGGGTGGAGCCCTTGATGGACTGCACCTCGTCGAAGCCCGTGCCGGGCTCGCGCTCCTCCCGCTTGCGGGGCTCGCGCACCTTGACGACCGTGCGCTCCGGGTCGTCCCCGGTCGGCTCGGCGCCCTCGGCGTCACCGCTGCGGCGACGGCGACGGCGGCGACGGCGGCTGCTGGCGGAACCGGCGCCCGACTCCTCGCCGTACGCCTCCTCCTGCTCCTCCTCGGCGGCCTCGTACTCCTGCTCGGCCCCTTCGGCGGTCTCCTCGTCGGCGGCCTCGGACTCGGCGTCCCCGGCCTCGCCCCGGCGGCGGCGACGGCCACCGCGGCGGCGACGGCGCGAGGGGCGGTCCGCCTCCTCCTCGTCCTGCGCGGCGACGGCCTCCTCGCCCTCCTCGGACTCCTCGGCCTCGGACTCCTCGGTGGTCTCCTCCGCCACGGTCTGCTCGACCTCGGCGGGCTCGCCACGGCGACGGCGGCGACGGCGGGCGGCGGGAGCGGGCTGCGCGGCCTCCTCGGGCTCCTCTTCCTCCACCACGGGGGCGGCGGCCGCGACGGCGGCAGCGGCGGTCTCCGGCGTCTGGAACATCGGCTCGGTGAAGACCGGCGCCTGGAAGACGGCGGTCGGCGGGCGCACGGCGCGGCGACGGCCGCGCGCGGGGGCCTCGGCGGCCTCCGGCTCCGCCACGACGACACCCTCGCGCGCACGGCTCTCGGCCTTGGCGGCCTCAAGGGCTGCGGCGGCGGCCTCGGCGTCGCCCTCGGCGACCTTGCGGCGGCCACGGGCGGGGGCGGCCTCGGTGTCGGCACCCTCGGCCCGGCGGCGCGTACGGCGGCCACGGGGCTCGGCGACGGGCGCCTCCTCCACGGCCTCGACGACCTCGGCGGCCTGCGGGGACCCGGCGGGCGCGGCGGCCCGGCGGGCCACGCGACGGCGCGTACGGGCGGCCGGCGCGGCCGGAGCCTCCTCGACGGCCTCCTCGGCCTCGGGCTCGACGAGAACCTCGGCGGGCGCCTCGACGACCGTCTCGGCGGTACGGGGGGCGCCGGCGGGCGCGGTCGCCTTGCGGGTGGCACGGCGGCGGGTACGGGCGGGCGGCGTGGCCTCGGCGGCGGGCGCCGGAGCCTCGTCGGCCTCTTCGGCGGTCCCGACGGCCTCGGCGGGCTCGGCCGTGACAGCCGTCTCGGCGGCCTGCGGGGAGCCCGCGGGCGCGGTGGCCTTGCGGGTGGCACGGCGGCGCGTACGGGCCGGCTTGGCGTCCTCTGCGGCCTCAGGGGCGGCGGGAGCGGCCTCGACGGGTGCCTCGGCGGCCTCCGGGGCGGCCTGCTCGGCGGCGCGGGGGGCGCCCGCCGGAGCGGCCGCCTTGCGGGTGGCGCGGCGGCGGGGGCGGGCCGGGGTGGCCGGGGCCTCCGCGGCGGCGGCCGGGGTCTCGGCGACGGGCGTCGCCTCGGCCTGCTGCGGCTCGGCGGCGGGTGCCGTGGCGGCCTGCTGCGCGATACCGGTGCCCGTCACCGGCGGACCGGCGGGGCGGGACGCCGCACGGCGGCGTCGGCGGGGCGGCAGCGTGTCACCAGGACCGCTGTCGGAGTTGTTGGTCGGCTCAATGGGTTCGAGCATGCGGGCGGTTCTCCCGTCACGCTCCCGGGCGCCGCGCCTTGGTCCGGCCCGGCGGTCCGCGTGATGTGCGCGGTACCGCCGTCCGGGGCGCGGTCGCCGCACGGGAGCTGTCGTCTCGCTCGCCGGGTCCGGAACGTCGGCACCGGCGAAAGTCTTCTGGTCAGTGCGCCTGCCGGGCCCGGGTGGCTCCCTGGTGGACCGGCGGCACGGCGACGGCGGTCCCTACACGGAACCTTCCGGCACCTGCGCGGCACCGGCGCTCTGTCCGGCGGCCGTGGTTGCTGCGGCCGGGGAAGCGTCGCGGTCGGGCGCGAGCGGGTCGGTCACCGTACCGGACTCCTCATCGAGCAGCCCCTGCGCCAGCCTGGTCACCGCAGCGGGGACCGGCGGCGCCAGGTCGGCCGTAGCGCGGAGACCGGACAGGACGTCGTCGGGTCGAACGGCAGGTGTCAAGTGCCGAACAACCAGCCGCAGTATCGCACAGGCACCGACGCCGGGCCTATCGGCCGGAGCGTCGAGGGCCTCAAGTCGGACGACCGCGGCACGCGCGTCGAAGGTCCGCAACCCGTTTTTCGTCCGGCGCTGGACCTCGACGGTCTCCGCCGCGAGGAAGGCCGCGACGGCCCGCTCCACGTCGGCGACCTCGACGCCGTCCAGCCGCAGCTCCCAGACGGATGCCTCGAGCCGCTCGGCGAACGAGGAGGTGTGCGCCTCCACCGCGTCGGTGATGTCGAGCCCGTCGGGCAGCGACTCGTCGAGCAGCTTGCGCAGCTGCTCCGGGTCGCGGGCCTCGGCGAGCTGGATCTCCAGGAACTCCGCCTCGCTGCCCGTGCCGGTGGGTGCGGCATTGGCGTACGACACCTTCGGGTGCGGGGTGAAGCCCGCCGAGTACGCCATGGGCACCTCGGCACGGCGGAGCGCCCGCTCGAAGGCGCGCTGGAAATCGCGGTGGCTGGTGAACCGGAGGCGGCCGCGCTTGGTGTAGCGCAGACGGATGCGCTGCACCGCGGGTGCGGGCGGCGGGCCTTCGGGCTGTCGCTTGCCCAGTGTCTTCAGTCCTTCGTGAGTGCGGTCGTACTGCTACCTAGAGTACGTGCAACGAGGGCCCCGCCGACCTGGCGGGACCCTCGATCGAACGTTTGCACTACTTGACGACCGACAGCGGCAGCAGTTTCTTGCCGGTCGGGCCGATCTGGATCGACGTGTCCATCTGCGGGCAGACGCCGCAGTCGAAGCACGGGGTCCAGCGGCAGTCCTCGACCTCGGTCTCGTCGAGGGCGTCCTGCCAGTCCTCCCAGAGCCAGTCCTTGTCGAGACCGGAGTCCAGGTGGTCCCAGGGCAGGACCTCCTCGTAGGTGCGCTCGCGCGTCGTGTACCAGGCGACGTCGACGCCCTGCGGGGGCAGCGTCCGCTCGGCGGACTTGATCCAGCGGTCGTAGCTGAAGTGCTCGCGCCAGCCGTCGAAGCGGCCGCCGGACTCGTAGACCGCACGGATGACGGCGCCGACGCGGCGGTCACCGCGCGAGAGCAGGCCCTCGATGATGCCGGGCTTGCCGTCGTGGTAGCGGAAGCCGATCGAGCGGCCGTACTTCTTGTCGCCGCGGATCTTGTCGCGCAGCTTCCCCAGCCGCGCGTCCGTCTCCTCGGCGGACAGCTGCGGCGCCCACTGGAACGGCGTGTGCGGCTTGGGCACGAAGCCGCCGATGGAGACGGTGCAGCGGATGTCGTTGGCCTTGGAGACCTCGCGGCCCTTCTGGATCACGTTCATCGCCATGTCGGCGATCTGCAGGACGTCCTCGTCGGTCTCGGTCGGCAGGCCGCACATGAAGTACAGCTTCACCTGGCGCCAGCCGTTGCCGTACGCGGTGGCGACCGTCCGGATCAGGTCCTCTTCCGAGACCATCTTGTTGATGACCTTGCGCATGCGCTCGGAGCCGCCCTCGGGGGCGAAGGTCAGACCGGAGCGGCGGCCGTTGCGGGTGAGCTCGTTCGCGAGGTCGACGTTGAACGCGTCCACGCGGGTCGACGGCAGGGAGAGGCCGATCTTGTCCTCTTCGTAGCGGTCGGCGAGGCCCTTGGCGATGTCACCGATCTCGGTGTGGTCGGCGGAGGACAGCGAGAGCAGGCCGACCTCCTCGAAGCCCGTCGCCTTGAGCCCCTTGTCCACCATCTCGCCGATGCCGGTGATGCTCCGCTCCCGCACGGGGCGCGTGATCATGCCGGCCTGGCAGAAGCGGCAGCCGCGGGTGCAGCCGCGGAAGATCTCCACGGACATGCGCTCGTGGACGGTCTCCGCGAGCGGGACGAGCGGCTGCTTGGGGTACGGCCACTCGTCGAGGTCCATGACGGTGTGCTTGGACACGCGCCACGGCACGCCGGAGCGGTTCGGGACGACGCGGGCGATCCGGCCGTCGGCCAGGTACTCCACGTCGTAGAAGCGCGGGACGTAGACGCCGCCGGTGCGGGCGAGGCGCAGCAGCACCTCGTCGCGGCCGCCGGGGCGGCCCTCCGCCTTCCAGGCGCGGATGACGTCGGTGATCTCCAGGACGGCCTGCTCGCCGTCGCCGATGACGGCGCAGTCGATGAAGTCCGCGATCGGCTCGGGGTTGAAGGCCGCGTGCCCGCCCGCGAGGACGATCGGGTCGTCGAGGGTGCGGTCGCGCGACTCCAGCGGGATGCCCGCCAGGTCGAGCGCGGTGAGCATGTTGGTGTAGCCGAGCTCGGTGGAGAAGCTCAGGCCGAACACGTCGAAGGCCTTGACCGGGCGGTGCGCGTCCACGGTGAACTGCGGCACCTTGTGCTCGCGCATCAGCTCCTCGAGGTCCGGCCACACGCTGTACGTGCGCTCGGCGAGCACGCCCTCGCGCTCGTTGAGGACCTCATAGAGGATCATGACGCCCTGGTTGGGCAGCCCGACCTCGTACGCGTCCGGGTACATGAGCGCCCAGCGCACGTCGCACTCGTCCCACTTCTTGACGGTGGAGTTCAGCTCACCGCCCACGTACTGGATCGGCTTCTGCACATGCGGGAGCAGCGCCTCGAGCTGAGGAAAGACGGACTCGGCAGGCATCGGGAGACCTTCGTGAGCGGGCAAGGGAGCGACTCTCAAGCGTAACCCGATCGAGAGCCGCCCCAGCACGACGGCGGAACGCCCCCGCGTCGGCGGGGACAACAGGGCCCAGCGAACATCACAGGACTCCCACGGTGGATCACCTCCGCAGCAGCGGAGCAGCCGTGCATCGGTAAAACGATCGCCCGCCCGTTCAGTTACACCCCGAGCGCCGCGCGCAGCCTCGGCTTCGACGCCCTGCGCCACACCTCCGGCAGTTCCCGTTCGCGCTCCGCGGCGGCAGCCGCCTCCTGGCCGTAGAGCAGGCCCCAGGTGAACGAGGGCTCGCCCGCCGCGTGGGCCTGGACGGCGAGCTCGCGCAGGGCCTCGCGGGCGACGACGCTGTCCTGGTGGTCGCCGAGCACCGTCTGGACGTCCTTCATCCGGGTGGCGAACCGTCCCGCCGCCTTGCCGAGCGCCGGGGTGGCGGCCTCCGCCGCGTACCGGGCGCGCTTGGCGGCCTTGCGGGCCTCGTGCATCGCGAGGTCGCGCTCGTGCCCCGGCTCCAGCGTCAGGGCGCGGCCGATGCGGCCCGCGAGCCGTTCGTAGTCCCTGAGCACGGCCGCGGGCAGCACGGCGCGGACGGGCCGGGCCGCGGCGGGCTTCAGCGGCGGGTCGGCAAGCAGCGCGTCGAGGGCGTCGAGCAGTGCCAGGTAGCGCTTGCCGTCGAGCACGGCGACGGTTCTGCGCCGGGAGCCGGTGCGGCGGGCGGCGGTCGCGGTCCGCAGCCGGCGGCGGACGGGGCCCTGGAGGAGGGTGCGGGGCAGGGCGGCGATGCGGGCCCGGAGGCGCTCCGTGAGCACTTCCTGGTCGCGGTCCACGCCGAGCTCGGCGGCGAGCCATCCGAGCTCGTCGCCGATGGGGTCGGTGACGGCCCGGTCGAGGACCTTCCCGTACGTGCGGAAGGCGCTGCGCATCCTCCGGGTGGCGACGCGCATCTGGTGGACGGAGTCGGGGAGGTCGCGGCGGACGGCGGGGTCGAGGGCGAGGAGGGCGTCGGCCTGTGCGCGGACGTACGCCAGCACATGGTCCCCGGCGGTGGGCCCGGCGGGCTTCTCCGGGTGCTCCCGCGCGGGCCCGGACGGGGCGGGGTCGGTCTCGGCGAGGGCGCGGGCCAGCTTGGAGGGCGCGTCGGACGGGCGCAGCCCGGCCTTGCGCAGGCGCCGTTCGACGGTGTCGAGGAAGGCCGGATCGGTGCCCTCGCCGAGCTCGACCTCGAACTCCGTCCAGCGGGCGGAGCGGCCGCCGCGGGTGAGGCGGTCGGCGGTGACGGTGTCCGCGCTGGCCTCGGCGAGGAGCGTGCCCTGCTCGTCGAGGAGGTGGTGGACCGTACGGCGGGAGACGATGCGGACCAGCGGGGCGAGTCCGGCGCGCCGGGTCCGGGAGCGGACGAGGTCGGTGAGGGCGCGGGGCACGGCCGGGGAGAGGGGCGCGCGGATCTCGTCGCGCACTCCGGGGGCGACGGGGAGCTTGAGGTGCCAGCCCGCGTCGTCGCCGCCGGTGCGGCGGCGCAGGGTGATGCCCGCCGCCGCGAGGCGGCGGTCCTCGGTGTCGTAGTAGACGGCGTCGAGCGTCTGCGGCTGCCGGTCGGCGACGGCCGCGACGCCCGCGACGCGAGTCAGGTCGGGCAAGTCGGGCAGGTCGTGGGCGCCGCCCCCGGCTTCGTACTTCCGCTCGATCTCTCGCACGGTGTCCGCCATACGGCGAATCTAGCCCGAGGAGCGCCGGGAAGGCAGACCCTCTCGACGCGGCGGCGTGAATTCGGCCCGTCCCCTACGTCGATATCTACGCCGATATCTACGCCGACATCGGTCTCTGCACCTTGATCGATTGCAGCAGCCCGACCCCGATCCACGCCGCGAACATCGACGAACCCCCGTACGAGACGAACGGCAGCGGGATACCGGCGACCGGCATGATCCCCAGCGTCATTCCGATGTTCTCGAACGACTGAAAGGCGAACCACGCGACAATCCCGGCCGCCACGATCGTGCTGTACAACTCCGTGGATTCACGCGCGATCCGGCACGCGCGCCACAGCACCACCCCGAGCAGCAAAATGATCGTTCCCGCGCCGAGGAATCCGAGTTCCTCGCCCGCGACGGTGAAAATAAAATCGGTCTGCTGTTCGGGCACGAATTGCCCGGTGGTCTGGGAGCCGTGGAAGAGGCCCGCGCCGGTCAGGCCGCCGGAGCCGATGGCGATGCGCGCCTGGTTGGTGTTGTAACCGACGCCGGAGGGGTCGAGCGCGGGGTTGGCGAAGGCGGCGAAGCGGTTGATCTGGTAGGTGTCCAGGACACCGAGCTGCCAGACGAGGACACAGCCGATGACGCCCGCGCCGAGCAGGCCCGCGATCCACCGGTTGGAGGCGCCGGAGGACAGCAGCACGGCGAGCACGATCACCACGATGACCATCACCGAGCCGAGGTCCGGCATCAGCAGGATGACCATGACGGGCAGCGCGGCGAGCCCGAGGGCCTCCATGACGGTGCGGTGGTCGGGGTGCGGCCGGTCGCCCGCGTCGACCTTCCCGGCCAGTATCGTCGCCATGATCAGAATGATGGTGATCTTGGTGAACTCGGTGGGCTGGATGGAGAATCCGCCACCGAGCTGGATCCAGGAGCGGGCGCCGTTGATGGTCGCGCCGAGCGGGGTGAGCACGGCGACGATGAGCAGGACCGAGACCCCGTAGAGGATGGCCACCGCCCCGCGCAGCGCCCGGTGGCCGACCCAGACGGCGCCGATGGCCATGGCCATGCCCACGCCGATGTTGAAGAAGTTGCGCAGCAGGAAGTAGTACGGGTCGCCGTGGTTGAGCTCGGCACGGTTGCGGGTGGCGGAGTAGACGAGCGCGGTGCTCATCGCGGACAGGGCGAGGACGGCGAGCAGCATCGTCCAGTCGAGGCGGCGGAGGACGGAGTCGCGGGCGGTGAGCGTGCCCCAGACGCCGCGCTCGGGGCTGAAGCGGCGGATCTTGTAGCCGTCGGTGGCGCTCATTCCTGCTTGTCCTCCTTCCGGGAGGGCGACGGGCTGGGCGCGTCGATCTTCTGGGCCTCGATCGTGCCGTCCTTCTCGATCTTCGGGAGCCCGGTCTCGGGGTGCGGCAGGAGGGCCTTGCCGGGGTCGGCCTTGCCCTTCTCGTCCACGCCGTAGAGCGCGTTGTAGATGTTGCGGACGGCGGGGCCGGAGGCGCCGGAGCCGGTGCCGCCCTGGGAGATCGTCATGACGACCGTGTAGTCGCCGGTGTAGGTGGCGAACCACGAGGTGGTCTGCTTGCCGTAGACCTCGGCGGTGCCGGTCTTGGCGTGCATGGGGATGTCCTTCTGAGGCCAGCCCTCGAAGCGCCAGGCGGCGGTGCCCTGGGTGGCGACGCCGGCGAGGGCGGCGTCGATCTGGTCGCGGGTCCGCTGGTCGAACGGCAGCCGGCCGTGGGCGGTGGGCTTGATCTCCTGCACGTCCCTGCCGTCGGCGCTGACGACGGCCTTGCCCACGGTGGGGTTGTAGAGCGTGCCGCCGTTGCTGATGGCCGCGTAGATGGTGGCCATCTGGACGGGGGTCACGAGGGTGTCGCCCTGGCCGATGGAGTAGTTGACGGAGTCACCGGCGCGCATCCGCATGCCGGACTCGCAGTTCTCCTTGGCGATCTTCGCGGCGTAGTCGTCCCCCGCGTCCTGGCCCTGCTTGCACCAGGAGTCCTTGTTGGCCTCCCAGTAGCTCTTCTTCCACTCGCGGTCCGGGACCCGGCCCTTGACCTCGCCGGGGAGGTCGATGCCGGTCTCCTTGCCGAGGCCGAAGTCGTGGGCCGTGCGGTAGAACCAGTCCGCCGGGTGGCCGGGCTTGTTGCCGCCGTCCTTCTGCCACTGACGGAAGGCCAGGTCGTAGAAGACGGTGTCGCAGGAGACCTCCAGGGCCCGGCCGAGGTTGATCGGGCCGTAGCCCTTGGACTCGTAGTTCTTGAAGACCTGGTTGCCGATGCTGTACGAGCTGGAGCAGTTGTAGTTGTCGTTGAAGCCGTACCCGGCCCGGACGGCCGCGGTGGCGGAGATGACCTTGAAGATGGAGCCGGGTGCGGCCTGGCCCTGGATGGCCCGGTTGAGCAGCGGGTAGTCGGAGTCCTTGCCGGTGAGCTCCCGGTAGTCCTTGGCGGAGATGCCGCCGACCCAGGCGTTGGGGTCGTAGGTCGGGTTGGACGCCATGGCGACGACCCGGCCGGTCCTGGACTCCATCACCACGACGGCGCCCGCGTCGGCCTTGTAGTTGGTGCCGGTGTTCTTGTCGAGCTCCTTGCGGGCGTCCTTCATCGCCTGGTCCAACTCGTGTTCCGCTATGGCCTGCACGCGGGCGTCGATGCTGGTGACGACGTTGGAGCCGGGCACCGCCTTGTCGCTCCTGGCCTTGCCGATGACCCGGCCGAGGTTGTCGACCTCGTAGCGGGTGACGCCCGCCTTGCCGCGCAGCTGGCCGTCGTACTGCCGCTCCAGGCCGGAGCGGCCGACCTGGTCGGAGCGGAGCAGCGGGGCGGGGCCGGACTTGGTCTTGGTGATCTCCTCGTCGGTGACGGGCGAGAGATAGCCGAGGACCTGGGCGGTGTTGGAGCCGCCGGGTCCGGCGTAGCGGCGTACGGGCGTGGGTTCGGCGGTGACGCCGGGGAAGTCCTCGGCGCGCTCGCGGATCTGCAGGGCCTGCTGGGTGGTGGCCGCGTCGGTGATGGGGATGGGCTGGTACGGCGAGCCCGCCCAGCAGGGCTTGGGGGTCTTGGCGTCGCAGAGCCGCACCTTGGCGGCGACGTCCTCCGGCTTGAGCCCGAGCACGCCCGCGAGCCGGGCCAGCACGGCCTTGCCGCGGTCCCGCATCTTCAGCAGGTCGGTGCGGTTGGCGGAGACGACGAGGCGGGTCTCGTTGTCGGCGAGGGGGACGCCGCGGGCGTCCAGTATCGAGCCGCGGGTGGCGGGGGCGACGACCTGCTGGATGTGGTTGTCGGCGGCCTCGGCGGTGTATGTGTCGCCGTTGCGGATCTGGAGGTACCAGAGGCGTCCGCCGAGGGTGAGGAGGAGGGAGACGACGATGATCTGGATGGTGATGAGGCGGATGGTGACACGGGAGTTCCGTCCGCCCTCGGGAAGGCTGCTCATGATGCCCCTTCAAACACCCGGTCGTTTCCCCTGGACGCGCGCGGTGTCACAGCCGCTTGACCCCCTTGAGGCGGCCCTGCCGCCGGACGGGCCTGCCGAAGAGGCCGCCGGTGCGGCCGCCGAGGCGGTACGCGCTCTCGCCGCCGCCCATGGTGGCGGGGCCGCCCTCCCCGGCGAGCGGGTCGTTCTCGGTGCGCCGGGCGAGCGCCATGATCAGCGGTACGGTGAACGGCGCCAGCAGCAGGTCGTAGAGGGCGGCGGTGAGCACCAGGCCGGTCAGCCCCACGTGGCGGGCCGCGGTGTCGCCGACGAGGGCGCCCACGCCCGCGTAGAGCAGCGTGGAGACGACGGCCGCGGCGACGACGACGAACATGGGCAGGGCGGCGGAACGGACTCTTCCGGTCTCGGGTCTGGCGAGGCCGACGAGATAGCCGATGACGCACAGCACGAGGGCGTAGCGGCCGGTGGCGTGGTCGGCGGGCGGGGCGAGGTCGGCGAGGAGGCCCGCGCCGAAGCCGATGAGCGCGCCGCTGGTGTGGCCGTAGACGAGGGTCAGCCCGATGACGACGAGGAGCATCAGATCGGGGACGGCGCCGGGGAGATGGAGCCGGGCGAGGACGGTCACCTGGACGACGAGGGCAACCACCACGAGCGCGGTCGAGAGCAGGATCCGGTTGATGCGCATCGGTTCAGTCCTGGGGCTTGGCGCTCGCGGAGGGGGTGACCGTGACGGTCACCGTGGGCGTCGGCTTGGGGGCTTCCGGTTTCGGTGGCAGGACGGTGTCGCGGGGGTCGGTGCGGGGTGCCTCGACGACGACGCCGACGATGTCGAGCTTGCTGTAGCCGACGAAGGGCCGCACCTGGAGGGTGCGGGTGAGACTGCCGCCCGCGGGTTCGACGCGGGTGACCTCGCCGACGGGGACGCCGGGCACGAAGGGCTTGTCCCTGCTGGAGCCGAAGGTGACGAGGCGGTCGCCCTCGTGCACGACGGCCTTGCCGTTGAGGAGTTCGACGCGCACGGAGCGGTCGCCCTGGCCGGTGGCGAAGCCGATCTCGCCGGTCTTCTCCATCCGGGTGCCGACGGTGAACTTGGGGTCGGTGGCGAGCAGCACGGTGGCGGTGGAACGGGCGACGGTGGTGACCCGGCCGACGAGTCCGTCGCCGTTGAGCACGGTCATGTCGCGCTTGATGCCGTCGTTGCTGCCCGCGTCGATGGTGACCGTCCACGAGAAGCCCTGGGCGGCTCCTATGGCGATGACCTGGGCGCCCTTGATGCCGTACTGGCCGCGGCCCGCGGTCTTGAGCATGGCGTCGAGCTCGCGGGCCCGGCTGCGGTTGCGGTCGTTGCTGCCGAGGCGCTGCTTGAGGTCGGCGTTCTCGCGCTCCAGCTGGGCGATGCGGCTGTGGCGGCCGCCGGAGTCCCGGACGGCCGCGACGGCGTTGCCGACCGGGTCCACGGCGTCGGCGACGCCTTCCTCCACGGGGCCGAAGGCGGAGGCGGCGGCATGCCGGACGCCGTCGAGCGGGGACTGCTCGCCGCCGCGGATGTCCACCGTGATCAGTGCGAACGCGATGGCGACCAGCAGCACCAGCAGCAGCCGGCTCTCTCGTGTGTCCCTCACGTGCGGCGGCGTGCCCTTCTCGTCGGACCGGCCGGCTGCGGGTCCGGACCGGTCAATCGGGAGCGTTCTGCCTGTATATCAGGTTGTTTACCGGCGGCGGTCGCAGCCGGGCGCCGCCCTCGCGCCGCCCCTGGCGGGGGCGGTACGGGGACGGCGCCAAGACAGCACCCCGGAGGTCACCGGCTCACCGGCGGGGCTGGGCGTCCAGCACCTGCTGGAGCGCCTCGAACTCCTCGACGCACTTGCCGGAGCCCAGGGCGACGGAGTCCAGCGGGTCCTCGGCGATATGGATCGGCATGCCGGTCTCCCGGCGCAGCCGCTCGTCGAGGCCGCGCAGGAGTGCGCCACCGCCCGTGAGAACGATCCCGCGGTCCATCACGTCACCCGACAGCTCGGGCGGGCACTTGTCGAGAGTGGTCTTGACCGCGTCGACGATGGAGTTGACGGGCTCCTCGATGGCCTTGCGGACCTCGGCGGCGGAGATGACCACGGTCTTGGGCAGGCCGCTGACCAGGTCGCGGCCGCGGATCTCGGTGTGCTCGTCCTGTTCGAGGTCGTACGCCGAACCGATGGTGATCTTGATCTGTTCGGCGGTGCGCTCGCCGAGCAGGAGGCTGTACTCCTTCTTGATGTGCTGGATGATCGCGTTGTCGAGCTCGTCGCCGGCGACCCGGATGGACTGCGCGGTGACGATTCCGCCGAGGGAGATCACGGCGACCTCGGTGGTGCCGCCGCCGATGTCCACGACCATGTTGCCGGTGGCCTCGTGGACGGGGAGGCCGGAGCCGATCGCGGCGGCCATCGGCTCCTCGATGATGTGCACCTGGCGGGCGCCGGCCTGGGTGGACGCCTCGATCACGGCACGGCGCTCGACGCCGGTGATCCCGGAGGGCACGCAGACCACGACGCGGGGGCGGGCCATCCAGCGCCGCTTGTGGATCTTGAGGATGAAGTACCGGAGCATGCGCTCGGTGATCTCGAAGTCCGCGATCACCCCGTCCTTGAGCGGACGGACCGCGACGATGTTGCCCGGGGTACGGCCGATCATCTTCTTCGCCTCGGCACCCACCGCGAGGATGCCGCCGGTGTTGGTGTTGATGGCGACGACGGACGGTTCGTTGAGGACGATTCCGCGGCCTCTGACGTACACCAGCGTGTTGGCGGTCCCGAGGTCGACAGCCATGTCACGGCCGATGAACGACATGTTGTTCCCCATGAGGATACGTCTGGCCTTCCCAGCTGGAGCGAATGCTTACTTGAGGTCGGCAGGTGTGCGGTGCGCTGCGGGGCGCGGAAGCTTCATCGTAGTCTCGACCGGTCGTACGCGGCGCGAGGGTTCCTCCGCCATTGTCGGCGGAACGCAAGCCCGCCCCAGTAATGGTGACGTCGTGTCGGAGTGAGAGGTTCCCTCGTTCGCCGCGCATATGCCAGGGGGCGACCGAAAAGAAATCGGCCGCCCCTGATCAGAATGGGTGCGTCTCTGATGAACTATCAGGCAAGGCCCGGAAAGAAAATCTTGATTTCCCGCTGGGCGGACTCCTCGGAGTCCGAGGCGTGGATGAGGTTCTCGCGCGTGATGGTGCCGAAGTCACCACGGATGGATCCCGGGGCGGCCGAGATGGGGTCGGTGGGACCGGCCAGCGCACGGACCCCCTCGATCACCCGCTCGCCTTCGACCACCAGGGCCACGACCGGCCCGGAGGCCATGAACTGCATCAGCGGCTCGTAGAAGTCCCGGCCGACGTGCTCGGCGTAGTGCTGCTCCAGCGTCCCGCGGTCCAGGGTGCGCAGCTCCAGCGCGCTGATCGTCCAGTTCGCCTTGCGCTCGATCCGGCCGACGATCTCGCCGATCAGGCCGCGCCGCACGGCGTCGGGCTTGAGGAGGACGAGGGTGCGCTGGCTCATATTGCGGCTCCTTGCGGGCGGGACAACAGTGCCGCCGAGGGTATCGCGGATCATGGGTGCCCGGGACCGGGCCCGCCTGCCGGCGGGGGCACCGGGACCTGGGTGCCCGTCCATCGCCGGGTGCGGGCCGTCTTGCCGCCTGCGGCGGGAGCGACCTGCGGCCGCGTCCTCAAACGCCGGACGGGCTGATTCTGCGGGCCGCAGGTCAAGGAGCCACGGTTCGCGAAATCAGCCCGTCCGGCGTTTGAGGACAAGCGGCGCAGCCGCTTGCGGGGTCCGGGGCGGAGCCCCGTGCAGGAGACCCGCACGGGTCAGGCGGGGTCGGCCACCTGCTCCGCCGCCTCGCGCGCAAAGCGCGCCTTGGCTTCGTCGATCTTGCCGCCGAAGTGGACCGACGCCCACCACAGCACACCGAAGACGACGCCCAGGATGAACATCATCGGGACGATGAAGCCGCTCAGGACCAGCGCGCCCTGCAGCAGCCAGCCGAGCTGGACGCCGCCGGGCCGCCCGAGCATCCCGCACAGCAGAACGCTCAGCACCATCGCCGTGCCGCTGACGGCCCACACCGTGCCGGTCGGCACGTCGGACGTCTGCATGGCCACCAGGCCCGCGAATCCGATGATGAAGAATTCACCGATCAGAGTGCTGGAGCAGAGCATGCGCATGGTCAGTTCCTCCCGAGGAGCAGCCGGGCCTCGCCGACGGTCATCACGGAGCCGGTCACCAGGACGCCCGCGCCGGAGAATTCGCCCTCTTCCTCCGCGAGGGTGATCGCCGCCTCCAGGGCGTCGTCGAGCCGGGGTTCGACCTGGACCCGCTCGGCGCCGAAGATCTCGACCGCGATACCGGCCAGCTCGTCGGCGTCCATGGCGCGCTGGGTGGAGTTCCGGGTCACCACGACCTCGGCGAAGATCGGCTCGAAGGCTTCGAGGAGACCGCGCACGTCCTTGTCGGCGCTGGTGGCGACCACGCCGATGAGGCGGCTGAAGCCGAAGGCCTCGGTGACCGCCTCGGCGGCCGCGGCCGCGCCCGCGGGGTTGTGCGCCGCGTCCAGCACCACGCTGGGGCTGCGGCGCACGACCTCCAGCCGGCCCGGCGAGGTGACGGCGGCGAAGGCGGTGCGGACGGTGTCGATGTCGAGCGTGCGGGCGTGCTGCGAGCCGATGCCGAAGAACGCCTCGACGGCGGCCAGGGCGACCGCGGCGTTGTGCGCCTGGTGGGCCCCGTAGAGCGGCAGGAAGACGTCCGGGTACTCGCCGCCGAGCCCGCGCAGCGTCAGCAGCTGGCCGCCGACGGCGACCTCGCGGGAGACGACGCCGTACTCCATGCCCTCGCGGGCGACGGTGGCGTCGACGTCGACCGCATGCTTGAGCAGCACCTGCGCGGCGTCGACCGGCTGCTGGGCGAGGACGACGGTGGCGTCGGGCTTGATGACGCCCGCCTTCTCGCCGGCGATCTCGCCGGGCGTGCCGCCGAGCCGGTCGGTGTGGTCGAGGGAGATGGGCGTGACCACGGCGACCGTGCCGTCGATGACATTGGTGGCGTCCCAGGTGCCGCCCATGCCGACCTCGACGACCGCCACGTCCACCGGGGCGTCCGCGAAGGCCGCGTAGGCCATGGCGGTGAGCACCTCGAAGAAGGAGAGGCGGTGCTCCTCGCGGTCGTCGACCATCTCCACGTACGGCTGGATGTCGCGGTACGTCTCGATGAAGCGCTCGGCGCTGATCGGCGCGCCGTCCAGGCTGATCCGCTCGGTGACGGACTGGACGTGCGGGCTGGTGTAGCGGCCGGTGCGCAGGTCGAAGGCGCCCAGCAGCGCCTCGATCATGCGGGCGGTGCTGGTCTTGCCGTTGGTGCCCGTGATGTGGATGGCCGGGTAGGCGCGCTGCGGCTGCCCGAGGATGTCCATCAGGGCCTCGATGCGGCGCAGCGACGGGTCGAGCTTGGTCTCGGGCCAGCGCCCGGCCAGCTCGGCCTCCACCTCGCGCAGCGCCCGGTCGACCTCGGGGTCCTCGGGGCGGGCCGGGACGCCGTCGCCCTGCGGCGGGCCGCCCAGGGTGCGCAGGGTGCGGCTGCCGGCCTCGATCACCGCCAGGTCGGGGGTGGGGGTCCCCCCTGCTCGAGCGGATTCGAGAGCTTGGGGGAGGTCGGTCTCGGCATCGACAATCTCGGCAAACCGGTCGTCCTCGCCGGTGCCGTTGTCGTCGCTGTCGTCGTTCAGGGGGCGCTCGGTCACGCGGTCCAGTCTACGGAGCGGCACTGACAGGGCGGCCATCAGGCGCCCGCGCCCAGCGCCGCGCTCATCATGGCCTTGGCCACGGGGGCGGCGAGGCCGTTGCCGCTGACGTCGGACCGGGCGGCGTCGCTGTCGGCGATCACCACGGCCACGGCGACCTGCTTGCCCTGGCTGTTCTGCGCGTACGAGACGAACCAGGCGTACGGGGTGCCGCTGTTGTCGACGCCGTGCTGGGCGGTGCCGGTCTTGCCGCCGACGGTCAGGCCGTCGATCTGCGCATTGCTGCCGGTGCCCTTGTCGACGACCGTCTGCATCGCGGACTTCAGCTGTCGCGCGGTGTCGGCGGACATCGCCCGGCCGTACTCCTTGGGGTCGTGCTTCTCCAGGACGCCGGAGCTGCCGTCGGTGACACGGTCGACCATGCGGGGCGTCATCAGCTTGCCGTCGTTGGCGATGGCGGCGGAGACCATGGCCATCTGGAGCGGGGTGGCCTGGTCGTTGAACTGGCCGATGCCGGAGAGCGCGGTCTGCGAGGCGTTCATGTCGGTCGGGTAGACGCTCTTGGCGGCGCGCACGGGGATGTCGAGCTTGCCGTCGTTGAAGCCGAGCTTCTCCGCCTGCTGGGCGACCTTCTGCGCGCCGAGCCGCTCGGCGAGGTGACCGAACACGTTGTTGCAGGAGTACTGGAGCGCCGTGCGGATGCTGGCGTTCGCGCAGGGGGCGCTGGTGTTCTCGTTGGGCAGGTAGGTGCGGGTGCCCGGCAGGAGGTAGGGGTCGGGGCTGTCGGTGGGCTCGTCGACGGAGGAGTAGAGCCCGTTCTCCAGTGCGGCCGCGGCGACGACGAGCTTGAAGGTCGAGCCCGGCGGATAGGTCTGGCGGAGCGCGCGGTTGAGCATCGGCTGCGCCTTGTCCTTCTCCAGCGCGTCCCACGCCTTCTGGTCGGCCCCGGAGGACCCGGCGAACCGGCCCGGGTCGTACGAGGGGGTGCTCGCCATGCCGAGGATCGCGCCGGTGGCGGGGTCGATGGCGACGGCGGCGCCGGTCTTGCCGCCGAGGCCCTCGTAGGCCGCCTTCTGCACGGCCGGGTCGACGGTCGTGATGACGTCGCCGGGGGCGGGCTGCTTGCCGGTGAAGGCGTCGGAGGGGCTGCGCAGCCGCTCGTCGGTGCCGGTGAGCACGGACCGGTAGAGGTTCTCCAGCTGGGTGCTGCCGTAGATCTGCGAGGAGAAGCCGGTGATCGGCGCGTAGAGCTCGGCGTCCTTGTAGGTGCGCTTGTACTTCAGGTCTCCGCTGGTGGCCGTGGAGCCGGTGAGGGGCGTGCCCCCGGCGAGGATGTTGCCGAGCGGCCGGGAGTACGCGGCTATCGCCTGGCGCGGGTTGTGGGGGTTGCTGTCGAGGCTGCCCGCCTGCGCGGCCTGGACCCAGGTGGCCCGTACGAGGACGGCGAACACGAGCAGCAGGGAGAAGACGGCGACGTGCCGGACTGGTCTGTTCATCGGGGGCGCGGTCCCTCTCCTTGACATACGGTTTTCCCGAAAACTCCGTTAAGCGGAGTTAGTGTTCCCCGACTCCATGAGAGCTGGGTGAGAAAGAACCGGGTGAGTGGAAGATGCCGTCCGAGGACCGGGAGCGGCTCCAGGCCGTGCTGGAGGCACTGCCCGCGGGCGCCTTCGTGCAGAGCCCGGCGGACGAGGTGCTGGCCGTGAATCAAAAATTCATCCGCATGTTCGAGCTGGAGGGGCGGGTCGATCTCTCCCCCGGTGCGCCCATGCGGCCGGTCGTCCCGCTCGTACGGGCCTTCTTCACGGCCGACCACTCCGGTCCCGGCACCCCCGGCGAGATCCTCGCGGGCCGCCACCCCCACCGGACGGCGGAGATCCCGCTCACGGACGGACGCACCATCCGGCGCGAGGTCGAGCCGCTGCGCCGCGCGGGCGCGTACGTCGGGGCGCTGTGGACCTTCCAGGACATCACCGAGCGCAAGCGCCGGGAGCACGACCTGGAGCGCGACAACCTGGCGCTGACCGAGCTCGCGCGGCAGCGGAACGCGTTCACCGCGGCCGCCTCCCACGAGCTGCGGACCCCGCTCACCTCGATCATCAGCTTCTGCGAGCTGCTGACCGACTCCACCGCCGGCCCGGAGCCGACCGCCGACCAGCGCTCCTTCCTCGACGCCATCCGGCGCAACGCCGACCGGATGCAGCGGGTGATCGCCGACCTGCTGCTGACCACCCGGATGCGGGCGGCGTCGCTGGAGCTGGAATTCGACGCGGTGGACGTGCCCGCGACGCTCCGGGACGCCGTCCTGGACCGGCTGACCACACCACAGGGGGCGGCGGTCTTCACCGTGCTGGACTGCGCGCCGGGGCCCGCCCTCCGGGGCGACCGGCACCGGCTCCAGCACGTGCTGGCCAATCTGCTGGAGAACGCCGCCAAATTCACCCCGCCGGACGGCCGGATCACGGTCACGGCCGCGCCCCGGGGCCACTTCTGGGAGATCGAGGTCGCCGACACCGGGATCGGTATCCCGGAGGAGTTCCGGGAGGAGATCTTCACCGGCTTCGTCCGCGCGCCGAACGCCGCGACCGGCGGCTACCCCGGCACCGGGCTGGGCCTCGCCATCAGCCGTACGGTCGTCCAGCTGCACGGCGGCACCCTCACCGCGGGCGGCACCGAGGGCGAGGGCGCGTCTTTCCTGATCCGGCTGCCGCTGACCGGGCCCGGACCGGACACGGCGCCCGTCGGGGAGAGCGCGCCGTGAGCCGCGTCCTGGTGGTCGAGGACGACCCCGACCTCGCCCTCGCCCTGCGTACCCTCCTGGAGCGCGCGGGCTACGACGTCATCCACGCCGACAACGGCCGCGACGGGCTGCGGCTGCTGTTCTCGGAACGGCCCGCGCTGATGCTCCTCGACATCGGCCTGCCCCAGCTCAACGGCTGGGAGGTGCTGGAACGCACCCGCGACCTCAGCGATCTCCCCGTCCTCCTGCTCACCGCCCGCGGCGCCGAGACCGACCGGGTGCGGGGCCTGCGCGCCGGGGCCGACGACTACCTGCCCAAGCCCTTCGGCAACGACGAGTTGCTCGCCCGCGTCGAGGCCCTGCTGCGCCGGACCGCGCCCACCCGGTGGGCGGGCGACTCCTTCGACGACGGCCTGCGGCTGGTGCCCGAGCGGCGCTCGGCGGTCTGGCAGGGCCAGGAGGCGCGGCTCAGCGACATCGAGTACCGGCTGCTCCAGGTGCTCGTCCGCAACCGGGGCCGGGTGATCACCACCGACCAGTTGCTCGACCGCGTCTGGGACGACCCGGACGGCACGGGCCGGGAGCGCGTGAAATTCGCGGTCCTACGGTTGCGGCGCAAGCTGCGGCAGGCGGCGGGTGACGAGGCCGCGGATCCGCTGGAAGCGGTCCGCGGCCTGGGTTACCGGTACCGCGCGTCCGGGGGCTGACCGGACTCTCCGGGCTGCGCCCGTCCCCCGCCTGCGGCACCGTTGCCGCCTGCGGCGGGAGCGGCCTGCGGCCGCGTCCTCAAACGCCGGACGGGCTGGATTGTTCCCCGGACGGGCAGAAGGGTGCAGGCCAGG
>NZ_JBSFWT010000103.1:0-24309 GCF_053594975.1 Streptomyces sp. NPDC002537 | reverse complement strand
CGGCGGGGGCGGCCTGCGGCCGCGTCCTCAAACGCCGGACGGGCTGAATTGTGCGGGCGTAGCCCGCAGTCTGCGGGCCGCAGGCCAAAGAGCCACGGTCCGTAAATCCAGCCCGTCCGGCGTTTGAGGACACCGCGCGGAGCGCGGTCCGGACCCCGGGGCGGAGCCCCGGCCCACCCACTCACCGGGCGGAAGCGATTGCCGAAACCCCCAGCGGGTAGCGATCCCGCATGGCAGCACGGTTCGACGGATACGCGGCACTGATCACCGGCGCGGGGCGCGGCATCGGCGCGGCCACCGCGCGGCGGCTCGCCACCGAGGGCGCACGGGTCCTGGTCACCGACGCGGACGGCGAGCGCGCGGGCAAGACGGCCGCCGCCCTCCGCGCGGACGGCCTGGCCGTCGAGTCCTTCCCCTGCGACGTCGGCGACCGGGACGCGGTCGAGGCCGCCGTCGCCACCACGGTCGACCGCTTCGGACGGCTGGACGTCCTCGTCAACAACGCCCTGTCATGCCACCCCGACGAGCCGTTCGTCGAGGACACCTCCGACGAGAAGTGGTTGCGGGACCTCGACATCACCCTGACCGGCGCCTTCCGGTGCGTCCGGGCCGCCGTGCCGCACCTCGCCGCCGCGGGCGGCCGCGGCTCCGTCGTCAGCATCGGCTCGGTCAACGGCGAACAGGACTTCGGCAACCACGCCTACAGCGCCGCCAAAGCGGGCCTGGCGAGCCTCACCCGCACCCTCGCCGGGCACTGCGCGGCCCGCGGCGTACGCGTCAACCTCATCGCCCCCGGCACCGTCGACACCCCCCGCTGGCACGGTCGCGAAGCCGTGTTGGAGCGTGCCGCGCCGCTCTACCCGCTGGGCCGCGTCGGCCGTCCCGAGGACATCGCCGCGGCCGTGGCCTTCCTGGCGTCCGACGACGCCTCCTGGATCACGGGCGTCACCCTGCCGGTGGACGGCGGTCTCCTCGCGAGCGGCGTGGGTCTGAAGCGGGCGATGCGCGGCGTGTGAGCCCGGCGGTCTACGGCATGCGCCAGGGTTCCTCGGGGAGGGGGCGCCCGGTCTCCAGGTACGACTTCAGGTTGGACAGCACCGCCGCCCAGCCCCTGGCCGCCGCGTCCCGCTCGGCCTCGTCCGCCAGATTCTCGTGCGTCACCGTCAGCCGGACGATCTCCCCGTACGGCTCGATCCCGAACGTCACCCGGGACGGCCCCTGCGGCGGCTCCCCGCCGGGCGGTGCCCATGTGCTCACCAGTCGCGTCGGCGGCGTGCTCTCCAGCACCGTGCCGACGACGTCCGCGACGTGCGATCCGTCCGTCCGCCGGTGCTCCCAGCGCGAACCCGGCTGCCAGTCGGACACATTGCTGTGCCCCCAGTACTCGGCGGTCCGGTCGGCGTCGGTGAGCGCGCGCCACACGGTCTCCGCGGCGCTCTCGATGTAGATGACGTAGGTGAGGGTCGGCCTGTCACTCATGAGTCAGCCCTTCCGCGGGGTGAGCCGCCGTGTCTCATTTCTATCCCCTGTCGGCCGACGGCGCGAAAGATCCGCCGACCGGGCCGACCGGGCCGTGACGGCAGGGGCACATGAGTGCGTCCCGTCTCCTTTCCGCCGACGGTGTCACCCTCTCGCGTACCCGCTCCCTCCGTCGCCCGACGCCTCGCCACGCGTCACGCGCGGCGGGCGGCACGCGCGTGCGCCGCGGCCGCGTACGCCTCGCCGTGGCGCCGCCTTCTCCCCATACTCGAAAAGCCGCCGGATTCCCGGGAGTTGGCCCGCCGAAGTGGGGAGTCGTGCCGTATGAGGAAGACCGTCCGTCGCCTGGCCCGTATCGCGTCCGTGGGCGTCCTCGCCCTCGGCGCCGTCCCCCTCGCCCTCGCGAGCACCGCCCACGCGGCCACGACCGCACCGCAGCACTGCCAGCGATTCCTCGCAGGCTCCGACCCCATCCTCAGCGACGTGGCCAGCCTGGCCGGCCTCCCCCTCGGCTCGACCCCCGCCGGCGGCCTGGAGTGCGCCGCCGCCACGAACGGCGACTCCAGCGTCAATTTCTGCGCCTCGAACCTGAACCTGGGTGCGATCGCCATCGGCCAGGCACCGGAGAACCACATCTGTCCCTGAGCCTCGCGGCGGCATCCCGCGGGCACCCGCGTGCCGTCCCCAGGACTCTCACAGGACCGTTCCCTACGATGGCGCGGTGACCAGTGACACCGCGACCCACGCACGACAGGGCCAGACAGCGGACGAGCGGCAGCCCGCGTGGCAGCGCAGACTCGGCCGCTTCGGCTATGTGCCGGGGCCGCAGCCGGACCTGAGGGAGCGGCTCGTGCCGCCGTTCCCCGAGCCCGGTACGCGGGTGTGGGCGCGGCTCGGCGCACGGCCCGGCACCGCGCTGCTGCTCGCGCGCTGGTCGGGGTGGACCGGGCCGCTGCTCGTGGCGCTGTTCGCCGGAATCATCCGCTTCTGGAACCTGGGCAGCCCCAAGGCGGTGATATTCGACGAGACGTACTACGCCAAGGACGCCTGGGCCCTGTGGAAGTACGGCTACGAGGCGAAGTGGCCGGACAACATCAACGACCAGATCATCGCCGGGCACGACCAGATCGCCGACGTCCCCGGCTATGTGGTGCACCCGCCGGTCGGCAAGTGGGTCATCGGCCTCGGCGAGTGGCTTTACGGGCTGAACCCTTTCGGCTGGCGTTTCATGGTGGCCGTGCTCGGCACGCTGACGGTGCTGATGCTGTGCCGGATCGGGCGCCGCCTGTTCCGCTCCACCTTCCTCGGCTGCCTGGCGGGCGCGCTGCTCGCCGTGGACGGCCTGCACTTCGTGATGAGCCGCACCTCGCTGCTCGACTCGGTGCTGATGTTCTTCGTGCTGGCGGCGTTCGGCTGTGTGCTGGTGGACCGGGACAAGGCCCGTGCCCGGCTCGCCGCCGCGCTGCCCGTGGACGCGGACGGCATCGCCCGCCCGGACACGGCCGTCGGCGGCGGGCTGAAGCTCGGGTGGCGGCCGTGGCGGCTCGCCGCCGGGGTGTTCCTCGGGCTCGCCTGCGGCACGAAGTGGAACGGCGCCGTCTATCTGGCGGCGTTCGGGCTGCTGATCGTCCTCTGGGACATGGGCTCCCGCAGGGTCGCGGGCGCCCGGCACCCGGCCCTGGCCGCGCTCCGGCGCGACACCCCGTGGGCGTTCCTGGCGACGGTGCCGGTGGCGCTGGCCGTCTACCTGGCCTCCTGGACCGGCTGGTTCGTGAACAGCGGCACGTACAGCGAGAAGGACGGCTGGCAGCACAGCGGCTTCTACCGGCACTGGGCGGAGACCAGTGGCGGCTACAGCCCGGACGGTTTCCTGGCCGGTGTCCTCAACCCGCTGCGCAGCCTCTGGCACTACGAGCACGAGGTGTGGAAGTTCAACACCAACCTCTCCTCGCCGCACACCTACCAGTCCAACCCGTGGAGCTGGCTGGTGCAGTCCCGCCCGGTCTCGTACTTCTACGAGTCCCCGGCGCCCGGCCGTGACGGCTGTCCCAAGGACGCCGCCGACAAGTGCGCGCGCGAGGTCCTCGCCCTGGGCACGCCGCTGCTGTGGTGGGCGGCCTGCTTCGCGCTGCTGTACCTGCTCTACCGGTGGGGCCTCCGGCGCGACTGGCGGGCGGGCGCGGTGCTGTGCGGGGTCGCGGCCGGGTACCTGCCGTGGTTCCTGTGGCAGGAACGCACGATTTTCGTCTTCTACGCGGTCGTCTTCGTGCCGTTCCTGTGCCTCGCCCTGGCGATGATGCTGGGGGCGTTCCTGGGGCCGCCGGGATCGTCCGAGCGGCGCCGGGTGCTGGGCGCGGTCGGCGCGGGCACGCTGGTCCTGCTCATCGCCTGGAACTTCGTCTACTTCTTCCCGATCTACACCGGCCAGGCCATCCCGATCGACGCCTGGCGCAACCGGATGTGGTTCGACACCTGGATCTGAGTTCCCGTAAACGATCAATTCCGGCCAACCGGGCCCCAGGTGACACCGGTGTCCCGTACAGTCACGATCCAGGGGTTTTAATCACCTGATTAAAACCTGGGGTGGGGGCCTGGAGGGGGCTGGGAATGCACAAGGGAGCGAAGATCGCGCTGGGCGTCGTGGCGGCGGCGATGGCGGGTGTCGCCGGAGTCGGCGTGTACAACGTCGTCGACGCGGTCACGGGCAACACGTCCGGCCAGGCGGAGGCCGCGCCCGTCACGACCGGCCCGCCGACGGTGGACGAGGTCGACAGAACCGCGCGCGACTTCCTCGCGGCCTGGGAGTCGGGCGACACGGGGAAGGCCGCGGCCCTCACCGACAATGCGCAGGCCGCCACCACGGCCCTCACCGGCTACCGGCAGACCGCGCACGTGGAGAAGGTCTCCCTCAAGCAGGGCACCGCGACGGGCACCAAGGTCCCGTTCTCCGTCACCGCCGAGGTCTCCTACGGCAAGCAGCGCTCCACCTGGACGTACGACTCCTCGCTCGACGTCGTCCGCGGGCAGAGCACCGGGCACGCGCTCGTCGGCTGGCAGCCCGCGGTCGTCCACCCGCAGCTCGCCCGGAACGAGTCGCTGACGACCGACGCGGGCGCGGCCCCGCAGCTCACCGTCGTCGACCGCGGCGGGGCCGTCCTGGAGGCCAAGGACAACCCCTCGCTCGCGCCCCTGCTGCCGGAGCTGGGCAGGCGGTACGCGCAGAAGGCCGGCGGCGAGCCGCACATCGAGGTACGGGCCGTGGGCCCCGACGGCGACAAGGCCACCGGGAGGACCCTGCACGTCGTCTCCGAGGGCAAGCCCGCCCAGCTGCGCACGACCCTCGACGCGGCCGCGCAGCGCGCCGCCGAGGCCGCCGTCGACCGGCGGGACGACGCCTCCGTCGTCGCCGTGAAGCCGAGCACCGGCGAGATCCTCGCCTTCGCCAACTCCCGGAAGACCGAGTTCAACGCCGCGCTGATGGGCCAGACCCCGCCCGGCTCCACCATGAAGATCGTCACCTCGGCGATGCTGCTGGAGCAGGGCAAGGCGACGCCCAACAGGGCGCTGCCGTGTCCGAAATACGCCACCTACGGGATGAAGTTCCACAACGTGGAGGAGAGCGAGAACCCCGGCGCGACCTTCGCCCAGGACTTCGCCGCCTCCTGCAACACCGCCTTCATCTCCCTCGCCGGCGATGTCGCCGACGGCGCGCTCACCGCCGAGGCCCGGGACGTCTTCGGCATCGGCCTGGACTGGAAGACCGGCCTCCCCAGCTTCGACGGCAGCGTCCCCGCCGACGGCGGTGCGGGCAAGGCGGCGTCGATGATCGGCCAGGGCCGCGTCCAGATGTCGCCCCTGAACATGGCCTCCGTCTCCGCGACCGTGCGCACCGGTTCCTTCCACCAGCCCTACCTCGTCGCCCCCTCCCTCGACGACCGCAAGCTCGCGCAGGCGTCCCGCCCGCTGCAGCCCGCTGCCGCCCAGCAGCTCCGCTCGATGATGCGGCTCACCGCGGTCTCGGGCACGGGCGCCCGCGCCATGTCCGGGCTCGGCGGCGACATCGGCGCGAAGACCGGCTCCGCGGAAATCGACAACCAGCCCAAGCCGAACGGCTGGTTCACGGCCTACCGCGACGACGTCGCCGCCGCGGCGGTCGTCCCCCAGGGCGGCCACGGCGGCGACTCGGCGGGGCCGATCGTGGCGGCGGTCCTGCGGGCTGCCCGGTGAGTGGTTCAGCCGGGCGATGAGCTTTCGTTCCCGCTGCGGGCCGTTTGCCGCCTGCGGCGGGGGCTCCCTGCGGTCGCGTCCTCAAGCGCCGGACGGGCTGGTTTTCGGCTTGTCGCCGTTGTGACGGTGCGGGGCGGGTGACCGGCGCTACAGCGGTGCCCTTGTGGGTAGCACTAGCGTCATGTGCATGAGCATATGGACATGGCCGCGCGAGCCCGCCGTATGACCCCTCTGGTCGCCGTGGCCGTTCTCATCGCGGCTGTCACCCATGCCAGTTGGAACGCGATCGCCCACGGCATCAGGGACCAGCTGATCGCCTTCACCCTCGTGGGCGGCGGCGGTGCCGTCTGCGGAGTCCTGCTGCTGGGGTTCACGCCGACGCCGGCCGGGGCCGCCTGGCCGTACCTCGCCGCCTCCGCGCTGCTGCACGTCGTCTACCAGCTGCTGCTCATGCGGTCGTTCACGCTCGGCGACTTCGGCCAGATGTACCCGATCGCCCGCGGCAGCGCGCCCCTGGCCGTCACCGTCCTCGCGGCCGCTTTCGCCGGTGAGGTGCCGGACGCCTGGCAGTTGGCCGGGGTCGCGGTGGCCTCCGCGGGGCTGGTCGGCGTCGCCCTGTGGGGCCTGCGTGGTGCGCGCCCGCACTGGGCGGCGATCATGGCGGCCCTGGCGACGGGCCTGTCGATCGCCACGTACACCGTCGTCGACGGCCTGGGCGTCCGCGCCTCCGGCACCCCGCTCGGCTACATCGCCTGGCTGATGATCCTGGAAGGCCTGGCTGTCCCGGCCTACACCCTGGCCGTACGGCGCGGCCGCTTCCTCGCCGAGCTGCGCCCCCACGCGGCGCGGGGCCTGCTGGGCGGTCTGCTGTCCGTCTTCGCCTACGGCCTGGTCCTCTGGGCCCAGACCCGCGCGGACCTGGCCCCTGTCGCGGCCCTCCGCGAATCCTCGATCATCGCGGGCGCGGCCATCGGCACGGTGGTCCTCAAGGAACGCTTCGGCGGCCCGCGGATCGCCGCGGCGACGCTGATGGTGGCGGGGATCGGTCTGATGCTGGCCGGCTAGCGCCGGGCTTCGTACGAGTCGGGGCGCCCCACTCCGCGTGTGCCTGCGCCAGGACTGCCGCCCCGGGCCCCGCTCGCCTATCGGGGCGCCTCGGCCGGCCGTCAGGAGCCGTAGCGTGGAAGGACGCCGGTGTCGAGCGGGGACGGCAGCGGGGCGGGCAGTTCGATCGCTTCCCCGTAGACCCCCTGGAGGCGGCCGTGGTACTCGCCGTCCTTGGGGTGGGTGAGCAGGGTCCAGCGGCCGGTCCGGGGGTCCAGGACGAGCAGGACGGCGACCCCGGCACGGGCGTACCAGCCGTTCTTGTCGGTGATGTCCCTGGCCTTCTCGGACTGGGAGATCACCTCGACGGCCAGGGCGACGTCACCGGGGTCGGCGAGCCATGAGTCGTCCTCGTCCCACTCCACGGGCAGCACCGCCAGATCGGGCGTGGCGTAGTCGTCCGGGTCCTCCGGCATGGCGACCGAGGACATCTCGTAAGGAGCCAGGCCCTCGGGCAGACGGGGTTCGATCTGGACCCGCAGGCGACGGATGGTGCCCGCGTGCTTGCCACGCGGGGTGGGGGACATCACGAGGCTGCCTCCGATGATCTCCACCCGCAGCCCGGTGGAGGCTTCGATGCTTTCGGCGATCTCGCGCAGGTTCCCGGGATGCGGGCGCAGCACAGGAAGGGTCACTGGTGCCCACCTCCTCGTCCGTGGCCGGTCGATCGCATCCCACGGTACCGGGTCCCGCCCTGGCCCGGCCGACGAAACGGCACCTGCTCCAGGGCCGGAATCGTCGGCCACCGGCACTGGCGGAAGAAGTTCAGCGTGCGCCGGTCTCCGGCTCCGGCCGAGGAAGCTCGTCGAGGTCGAGGGTGAAGGTCCGGCCATCGGCCAGGGGGATGGGGAGCTTGCCCGTGCCGTACTTGTGGGTGTGGGCCGCGATGTAACCGGTGGCGGTGGGCGCGGTGTGCAGGACGACTTCCTGGGCGTACGGGTCCACGATCAGGTAGATCGGGATGCCGTAGCGGCCGTACTTGCCGGTGCAGTCGTCGTAGTCCTTGCGTGCGGAGGAGGCCGAGACCACCTCGGAGATCAGCAGGACGTCCTCGAAGCTGTAGCGCTTGCCTTCCTCGCGCGCGTCCTCGCGGAGGATGGCCAGGTCGGGAGCGGAGTTCTCGTCGGCGGGGAAGTCGAGGCAGACATCGGAGGTGACCTTCGCGTGACGGCCGAGGGCGAGAGCGGAGCCGATCTGCATCGACCTGATGGTGCTGGAGTGCTCTTCGCTCCGCGGGGTCATGATCACCTTTCCGTCGGCCCCGAACAGGACCGTGTATCCCTCGGGGAACTCGGTGTGGACGATCGCGTCGACGCTCATGAACGCTGCTCCTTCCCGCGTGCCGTCAGGAGACGGCGGACGAAGGCTGTCACGCCGAGCTTGCCCCGTCAGGTGATCTCAAGGGTGAACCCGCGTAGGTCAGCGCGAGCCCATCTCCTGGAGGTTCGTCGCGTCGATGTCCTCCGCGAAGGACACGAAGGCGACCGTGCAGCCGTCGATGTCCTCGTGCCGGACCACCACCGGGCCGTGGTCCGAGAGCTGGGCCGCGCTCTCCTTCGATACCTTCGGCATCTCGTATCTTCTCCGTACGCGGTTCCCCCACCAGCGTCGCTCCGGAGCCCGGTCCGCGCACCCGGTCCGGCGATGCGGAGCGCCCCGCCCCGGTGCAGACTCGACCGGGGGTGGTCCCCTGTCGACGAGAGGTGCGCGCCATGCCACTCGATCCGCCCGTCGCGGCGCTCCTGGAGCAGGTCGGTGCCCAGCCGCTGCCGAGTTTCGCCACCATGGACCCCGAGACCCTGCGCGAGCTGAACCGGCAGATGGTCCTCGCGTATCCGCTGGCCGAGCCCATCGAGGTCGGCGCCGTCGTGGACACGACCGTCCCCGGTCCCGCCGGGCCGATTCCCGTACGCGTCTACCGGCCCGCCGCGCCGGACCCGCTGCCCACGGTCGTCTTCTTCCACGGCGGCGGCTGGGTGACCGGCGACCTGGACACCCACGACGACGTCACCCGGCGGCTGTGCCGGGACGTGAACGCCGTCGTCGTGGCCGTCCACTACCGCCGGGCGCCGGAGGACCCCTACCCCGCCCCGCTCGACGACTGCCTCGCCGCCACCCGCTGGGTCGCCGGCCATATCGAGGACTACGGGGGACGCCGCGACCGGCTGGCCGTCGCCGGCGACAGCGCGGGCGGCAACATCGCCGCCGTGACCGCCCTGACCTTCCGCGACGAAGGGCTGCCGCTGGCAGCCCAGTTCCTGGCCTACCCCGCCACGGATGCCCTCGGCGACCACCCCTCGTACGTCGAGAACGCCGACGGCTATCTCCTCACCAAGACCCAGATCGACGAGATCCTCGGCCTCTATTTGCGCGATGATCCCGGGGCCAGGGGCGACTGGCGGGTTTCACCCCTGCTGGCCGAGAGTTTCGCGGGTGTGGCCCCCGCCGTCGTCGGCACCGCGCAGTACGACCCGCTGCGCGACGAGGGCCGGGCCTACGCCCACGCCCTGGAGAAGGCCGGGGTGAACGTCTTCCACCGCACCTACGAGGGCCTCGTCCACGGCTACCTCAACCTCTTCGGGATCTCCCCGGTGGCCGATGCCGCGTTCACCGAGATGAATGCGGCGCTCGCTGCGCGGCTAGGCGGATAGATCGCCGTGGGTGGCCGCGACGGCGGTCACGAACTGCGCCCATGCGGCGCGCGGGACGACCACCGGGGTGCGGTTCTTGTCTTTGGAGTCACGGACCGGCATGACGTCGGAGTATTGCTCGGCGATCTCAAGGCATGAGTCACCCTGAACGCTGCGCTGGCTCTTGCGCCATTTTGCTATGGACAGGTCGGGCTTGGACGTCATGGGTACAGTTCCTCAACTACCTTGTGAATAAGCTCTCTTGTTGCGGTCGAGTCCAGCGTGAGTTCGTGCAGTCGATGATAGAGACGCTTGAGTCTGGCGATCTCGGCATCATTGGCGATGAACATTCCGACATTGTCGCCAGTGGGTCGCCACGCCTCGTAGCGGCCATTTGGCTTCTGCCACATGGAGACGAAGCCGAAGTCCGGGATGTGAGCCTGTGCGTTGAACGGGATGACGCGCACATCCACAGTTGCGTCCTGTGAGCGCTCGATCAGGTGAAGCAGCTGCCTACGCATGATCCGCTTGTCGCCGATCTCGACGTAGAGGGCTGCTTCCCAGATGACAGCCCGAAACGTGGGGGCGTCCACGCGGTCCAGGAGGGCGCGCAGTCGTCGACGGTACGCGACCTTGTCGTTCAGATCGCCGCCGTAGTGAGCAATGCCCTTTTCCAGTACCAAGCGCGTGTGCTCTTCCGTTTCCAGCATTGCGGGCAAGGAGGAGAAGCAGATCTGCCGGATTTCGGTCGCTCGCGAGTGCTGCACCAGAAACCGCCTGACGCGCAGAGCGTCAGGGTTGTCGTCCAGCTCATCGCGAAGCCTGAAGATGGCTCCGCCGACTCCCAGCGCCTTGTCGATGCGGGCCACGACGTCACGCCGGGGGACGCGGGTGCCCTTCTCGATGTGCGCGATCGACGTGTGGTCCAGTGCCACCGCCTTGCCGAGCTCCGCCTGGGTCCACTTCTTCGCGAGCCGACGCTGCTTGATGGCCGCGCCGAGCTCGGTCGCGCGCTGCTCGTGCAGGTCAAGCGGCTCTGGCCCAGGCATGGTTGTATCCCCCACTTGCCTCTTCGTGGTGTGCAAGCCCTGAACGGGGTCGAGCATAGGGGGCCGGGCGGATACTGGTCAGCGGAACCGGACGCCCTGGCTCTCGGCGCCTGACGCTGTGATGCCCGCCAAACGGCACCGCACACGGAGGTGTTCAGGCCAACTTGGGCGCCGCGCCCAGTGGTTCCAGATGCCTCCAATCCGCTCCAAGGAGATCGCCGTCATGCCTGTCGGAGGACACCTCGACGCCCAGCCCCAGCCGGTCCGCAGCCGGGACGCCGAGACCGAGCACATCATCGGCCTCGTCCTCGGCGCCAGCAGCTCGCCGCCCGCCGGGGTCGTCGAGGCGTCGACGCTCAGGCTCCGCCGCTGCGTCGACACCCTCGCGCCCCGGGTCAAGCACGACGCCCAAGAGCTGCTGCTGCCGGGTGACCCGCGCCGCGCCGCCGTCGAGGAGGCCGCCGACGAGGCCGTTCACCGGGCGAGGAATGTGGGCCCCGGCTGCGGGCTGGAGAGCGCCTTCACCTACTGCCGGAGTCTGGCGCGCAGCGTCCGGGAGCTCCGCGACCTCCAGCGGGCGCTCGCCCGGATCAGGGACGACGGCCGGTGAGCTGGGCGGCCCCGCCCGTCACCGCCCTGCCCCCGCCGCAGGCGGCGAACCAGCCCGCAGCCGACAACGGCGATCAGCCCACAACCAGCCCGTCCTGGGGGCACCTCCCAGCGTTAGCTGGGGGAGTTTGAGGACGCTCCCGTAGGGAGCCCCCGCCGCAGGCGGCAACCGACCCGCAGTCGAAAGCGACCGTCCGCACGATCTCGCGGAGCGCCCAGCGGCCAGCGTCACCGTACGGCCTCCACCGCCCGCACCCGCAGCGCGGCCACCGTCGGTACCAGCGTCGCCGTCAACACCAGCCCCACTCCACCCCCCAGTACCGACAGGTAGATGGAGAGGGGCCCGGACGGCAGCCAGGACGAGCCCAGTGCCCTGCTGACGGGCAGGAGCGTCGTCGCGGCCGCCGCCGTGCCCAGGATCAGGCCCACCGTCGCCACCAGCAGGCCCTCCACCGTCATCATCCGCAGCACCTGCCCCCGTGTGGCACCGGTCAGCCGCTGCAGGGCGAACTCGCCGCGCCGGTCGCCCACGGCGACGGCGGTCGTGTTGACGACCGACAGCGCCGTGTAGGCGACGAGCATCGCGATGATGAGGTAGTTGACGGCGGCCTGGGTGTGGTTGTCGCGGGCGTGGGCGGCGGTCACGGCGTCGCGGCCCTCGACGTGCACGCCCAGCGTGGCGAGGTCGGACATCATGCGGTCGGAGGCGCCCCGTACCAGGATCTGCGCGGGCAGTCCCGCCGTCGTGTGCGGGGCGAGCAACTCCGCGCTGGTGAAGGCGGATTCGAAGCCCTCGCGTCCCTTGAAGAGGGCCACGACGCGGACGTCCACCACCGCGCCGTCGCCCAGCCGCAGGCGCACCGTGTCGCCGACCTTCCGGTGGATGCGGTGCGCCTTGCTCTCCGGCAGGGCGACGGTGGCGCCGCGCAGGTCGCCGAGGCTGCCCGCGGTCGTGTCGACCGCGAGCGTGCGGTCGGCGCCGTCGGCGCTGACGCCCTGGAGGGGCAGGCCCTTCTTGCTCTCGCCGCCGTCGTGCGGCTCGGTCCAGCCGGAGCTGGTGACGTACGCGCTCGCGGCGGCGACGCCCGGCAGGGCGCGGACGCGGTCGAGGAGCGCGGGGTCGACGCCGCCCGCCCCGGAGGTGAGCACGGCGTCGGCGCGCAGGTTGTGGGAGAACACCTCGTCGGTGACGGCGGCGAGGGTGGTCTGGAGGTAGAGCATGCCGGTGGCCAGGGCGGCGGCCAGCATGACGGGCGTGGCGACGGCCGCCGTCCTCGCCGTACGGGCACGGCAGTTGAGGACGGCGAGGCGGCCGGTGACGCCGGTGACGAGGCGGACGGGCCAGTGCAGCAGGACAGTCACCAGCTTGGTGAACCACGGCCCGAGCAGGGCGAGGGCGATCGCGCAGCAGATCACGGTCGGGCCCGCCGTGCTCGCGGCCACCGGCCCGTGCAGCACGAGCGAGCTGACGAGCGCCAGCGCGACCGTACCGGCGAGGAAGAGCAGGCCGAAGGCGATGCGCACGGGGTGCAGCCGGTCCTTCTGCATGGCCGCCTCGCCCAGCGCCTCGACGGGCTTGGCCTTGACGGCCCGTACGGTGCCGAGGAGTCCGCCGCCGACGGCGGTCAGCAGCAGCGCGCCGTACGCGGGCATGGCCGGAATCCATCCCTGGCGGAACTCGACGGTCTCCGCGACCATCCCGCTGTCGACGAGCGTGTCGAACAGCAGCCGGCCCACCGCCGGGCCCGCGAACCAGGCCGCCGCCGCGGCGAGGACCGTCACCATGAGGGTCTCGCCCAGCAGCATCCGGCGCAGCTGGCGCCGAGTCGCGCCGATCGCCCGCAGCAGGGCGAGTTCGCGGCTGCGCTGCTGCGCGGACAGGGCGACGGTCCCGCCCACGACGAACATCGCGACGGAGACGACCAGTCCGCCGACCACGCCGGAGAGCGCGATCAGGTCCTCGCCGCCCCCGAGCGCCTCGGGGTGTTCGACGACGCCCCGGTCGTCGCCGGTCAGCAGGGCGACGGGCTGCCCCTTGAGCGCCTCGGCGACGCCCTCGCGCACGGTGCCGGGGTCCGCGCCGGGGGCGAGGGTGACGGCGATGTCGGCGACGGTGTCCGGGCGGCCGGAGAGCCGTACGGCGTCGGCCGTGGCGAAGAACAGCGTGGGCCGGGGGACGTCCCGCGCGGCGGCGACCCCGCTCACGCGGTACGCGGCGGAGCCGCCGTGCGCGGCGATCTCGACGCGGTCGCCCACGGCGACGCCCGCGCGGCGGGCGGTCCCGGTGTCGAGGACGACCTCGCCCTCCGCGGGCGCGCCGCCGGAGGCGAGGGCGTACGGGGTGAGGGCCGCGGACTCCCAGCCGTGGGCCTCCGCCTTCCCGCCGCGCACGGCGGCGTCGAAGGTGCGCTCGCCGACGGCCGTACGGACCCCGGGCACGGCCCGCACCCTGTCCGCCAACTCGGCGGGCAGCTCGACCCGTTCGGGCAGGGTGGTCGTCTTCTTCTTGTGCTTCTTGCCGGTCGGTATCCCGTACGTACGGTCGCCGGTGACCAGGAGCTGCGCGCCCGCGAGGCGCTGCGGCGGGACGTGGTTGCGGATGCCGGTCTCCATGAGCCCGCCGCAGCCCATGACGAGGGCGGCGCCGATGAACAGCGCGAGGAACGTGGCGGTGAAGCCGCCCGTGCGGTGCCGCAGCGAGCGCGCCGCGAGTTTGCCCATCACTGCCGGCCACCGCCGGTTGTCGCGCTGTCCACGTCCCCGCACCCCTGCTTGTTCCGGCCGTTCCCACCGCTTTGGCGGATCGCTGTCCACGCTAGGGAGATACGGGGTCCGGTCCCATGGGAGCAGCGGGTCGATGGGGGGTGGGGATAGCCCCACCCGGCCTGCGGGACGGATCGGGCGGTCGGCGGGCCGGGCCACGCCCTGGTCAGGGGACTACGCTCCTTATATAGGGATATGTACCGACCGAGGAGACGGCCATGAGTCAGTACGACGAGTATTCGACCCCGTCGCAGGCGGAGGGCGAGCGGCTCGACGAGGACATGGACGAGAAGGAGAAGAAGCAACGGCACCCCCAGACCATGCGGACGACGCCGTCCCAGGCGGAGGGCGAGCGCGGCACGGAGAACGGGGAGAAGTAGCCCGGGGCGCCCGGTCGCTGTCAACCCCCAAGTTCGGGGATTTCCGCGCCGCCACCGCGGCGGGATGGTGAAGCTGACATGACACCTCCATCCCGGGGAGTGACGATGCGGAGAACCGGACGATTACGCGGGTCGGTCCGCGCGCTCGCGCTGGCCGTCGTGCCACTGGCCGTGCTCGCGGTCGCGCCGACACGGGCGGGCGCCGACGCGCACACGGCGCACAGACCGCCGACGGCCCTGCGGGCGGACGCCCCGGCCCCGTCCGCGTCGTGGACGCAGAACGGCGGGCGGATCGACGTCTTCCGTATCGGGCCGGACCACCGCCTGTACGAGCGGACGTGGGCGGGCTCCGGCTGGAGCGACTGGACCGGCGGCTTCGACACCCCGCTGGGCGGCCTGTCCGGTACGCCGGGCGCGACGTGGACGGCGGACGGCAGCCGGCTGGACGTCTTCGCCACGGGCGCCGGTGACGGCAGGCTCTACCAGAAGACGTGGGCGGCCCCGCTCGGCTGGAGCGCCTGGTCCGACCTCGGCGGCAGCCTGTTCTCCGCCCCGTCCGCGTCGTGGCGGCGCAACGGTGAGCGCCTGGACGTCTTCGCCGTCGGCACGGACCACCGCCTGTACCAGCGCTTCTGGGCGAACGGCTCCGGCTGGAGCGGCTGGACCTCGTACGACGCGCCTGCCGGAGGTCTCTCCGGCGCGCCCAGCGTGACCTGGGCGGGCGACGGCAGCCGGCTGGACGTCTTCGCCACCGGCGCGACCGACGGCAAGCTCTACGAGAAGGCGTGGTTCGCGTCCACCGGCTGGACCGGCTGGGCCGACCAGGGCGGCAGCCTCCTCTCCGCCCCGTCCGCGTCCTGGACCCGCAACGGCGGCCGCGCCGACGTCTTCGCCATCGGCACCGACCACCGCCTGTACCAGCGCTACTGGACGGCCACCACCGGCTGGAGCGACTGGGTGAGCGGCTTCGGCGTCCCCGTGGGCGGCCTGGAGGGCGCGCCCGGCGTGACGTGGACGGCGGACGGCGCCCGGCTGGACATCTTCGTCACGGGCGCGAGCGACGGCAGGCTTTACCAGAAGTCCTGGACGGATCCCGTGAGTTGGACGGGCTGGACGGACATGGGCTGATCCGGAGGGAGCGCCGCGCGGCCCGGACTGTAGCGTCGCCATGTGATCCACATCATGGGAACCCCCGCCTCCCACCGGACATATCAAGACGTGACGTCACTACACACCCGTATCAGGGACGGCGACCCGGACTCCTTCCGCCATCTCTTCCGCTCGCACGCCCAGATCGTCCACCGTTACGCCCTTCGCGCCACCGGCGACTGGGCCACCGCCGAGGACGTCGTCTCGCTCACGTTCCTGGAGGCCTGGCGCCTCCGCGCCAAGCTCCCCGAGGAGCAGGACGGTGCGAGGGCCTGGCTGATGGGCATCGCGGTGAACGTCCAGCGCAACACCAACCGCGCCGCCCGCCGTCACGAGAAGGCCCTGGCCCGCATGCCCGCCAAGGACGCCGTGCCGGACATCGCGGGTGAAGTGGTGGGCAGGATGGCGGACGCCGAACAGCTCGCCGCCGCGAAGAACGCCCTGGGGAGGCTGCGCCGGTCGGAGCGCGAGGTCGTCACCCTCTGCGTCTGGTCCGGCCTGAGCTATGCGGAAGCGGCCGACGCCCTGGGCGTGGCGGTCGGCACCGTGCGGTCGCGGCTGTTCCGGGCCCGCGAGCGTCTGCGCAAGCTCGCCGAGCACGAGCTCCGGCAGCGCGCGGACGAGATGGCGGCCCGGCGGCCCGAGCGCCTCCACCTGCACCTGAACCGGCCGAACGAGAAGTGGAACCGATGATGCGTATGTCCCGGCGCCCCCAAGAGGCGCTCGAACCCGGCGACTTCGACCTCCTGCTCCCCCGACAGGTCGAGACCGTGATGCCGGAGGCCCGGCAGGACCTGCTCGAAGAGGCCCTGTGGGCAGAGGCGCGCCGGACCGCCCCGACCGCCCCGAGCGCGCCGCGCTCCCGTGCGCGCCGTACGGCCTGGATCGCACTCCCGGCCGCCGCGGCCGTGATCGCGGGCGCCGTGATCGTCGCCCCGGACGGCTCGGGCGCCTCGGGCACCTCGGGTGCGGACACCCGCCTGCCGAAGGCCGGCGCGAAGCTGGAATCCGGCACCGCCAAAGGGCTGTCGGCGACCGTCGACCGCATTGCGCTCGCGGCCGCACGGCAGCCGGCCCTGGAGCCACGGCAGGACCAGTACATCTACGTGGAGAGCAAGGTGACAGGCGGGTGGGTCGACAGGGTGGGCGGCCAGGAGAAGCTCGTGGTGACTCCGCTGCACTCGCGCCAGGTCTGGCACTCGCCTGACGGCCTCAGGAGTTTCCTCTATGAGCCCGGCCATGAATTCATGGACAAGAACGGCGAGGACCTCGACCTCGACCCCGCCCGAGAAGTCACCGACTGGGGCTCCTACAACGGCGTCAATGCGCTCCCCACCGACCCCGACGCCCTCCTCAAGCGCCTCTACCGGTCGGGCAGGACGGGCGACCCCCAGGCCGACTGGACGGCGTTCGGGGAGATAGGCCAACTGCTGGAGGAGCAGATCGCGACGCCGGAGATCGGCGCCGCGCTGTTCAAGGCGGCTGCCAGGATCCCGGGCGTCGCGCTCGTGGACAAGGCCGTCGACGCGACCGGCCGGACCGGCGTCGCGATCACCCACACCGGTCCCGGCAGCCGCCAGGAGTGGATCTTCGACAGGAACACCTACGAGTACCTCGGCCAGCGCGAGGTGCTGGTCAGGCCGTACCGGGGCCTCGAACCCGGCACTGTCACCCGCGAGACCGTGGTCATCAAGCGGGCCGTGGTCGACGCGAAGAAGGAACTCCCCGACGGCAGGACGCTCTGATCGGCTAGGGGCGGATGTACGGCCGGGTGAGGATCTCCATGTTGTGGCCGTCGGGGTCCTCGAAGTACGCGCCACGGCCGCCGAAGAGGGCGTTGATCCTGCCCGGTTCGGTGTGGTGGGGGTCGGCGTAGTACGTGACCCCGACCGCTTCCAGGCGGTCGATCATGCCGTCGAACCGCTCCTCCGGCACGAGAAACGCGTAGTGGTTCACCTGGATCGGCTCGTCGTCGGGCCGCTCGCAGAAGTCGAGCGTCACGCCGTTGCCGAGGTCGACCGGGAGGAACGGCCCGAAGGGCTCCCCGACTTCGATGCCCAGGATCGCCGCGATGAACTCGGCGGACAGCCGCCGGTCGCTGGCGTATATGGCGATGTGGTTGAGCTGGATGGCGTTGGATGCGTTCTGCATGGTGGTGTGAGTCTCCGGGTCTTGAATTCCGTCAGGGAGGGAAGACGCGGAGGGAAAAGGCGGGGCTCGTGCCCGCCTCGCGCTCACGCCGAGGCCGGGGAGCTCTCTCGTGTATGGCCCATGGCCGACCCGGCAGTCACGGGGCCGACTCTAGTTGCCCACGTCGGCCAGTGGCAACGTTGCGATTTCAATGGCGATGCCGACAGCCGCCAATGCTGAGGTGAACCCCTCCCAGTCTCCCCAGGACCGACGCATGCTGTCGCGGATGTCCGGCCCGGGGACGATGACACGGGAGATGCGGCGTTCGACCATCCAGTCCAGCAGCTCGAATATTGCGGCCCGTGAAGGCTGGGAGACCGACCAGACCGAGTGGCCTGCGTTCACGTAGCCGTGCCGCTGCCTCCAACGGCTGATGGCGCCGAGCTGCCCTTCCCAGTCCTTCTCGAAGTGGGTGTACAGGGCCTGGTCATCGGGTTCATCGACTTCCTTGGCCCCGAACACCCATCCCCAGGCCCGCGGCGCGTCGCTGCTGTCGGCGGCTGACTGCTGTACGTCACGCATGGGGAGACGTTACCGCTCCGGGCCGCTCTTGCGTCAGGTCAGCTCGCGGCGACGTGAGCGATGAAGCGGGCCCAGCCGGGGGCGCCTATGGCCAGGCGGGGGCCGTCTGTGCGTTTTGAGTCACGTATGTGTATGGCTTGGGGGAGGGCGGCGATTTCGACGCAGTCGCCGGATTCGGTTCCGCTGTGGCTGGACTTGAACCACACCAGCTTGGTGTTCATAGCTCCTCTGCCAACTTTCTGATGAACTTTGCCGACTCGTCGGGAGTGAGGGCGCATCCAGTGATCGCGGCAGCGCGCTGGGTGAACACATGGACGTGCTCGGGGTCCGAATGCAGTGAACTGGCCAACTGCCCCTCTTCGTATGCGAGGTGCTTGCGCTCTACCGACTCCAGCAGGACGAACGGGCCATTGACCCCAAGGTGCGCCCCCTCGATCGGCAGGACCTGGATGACGATGTTGCGCTGCCTGCTCATCTTCTCCAGATGGAGCAACTGCCGCCCGTGCCTTGCCGGGTTGCCGAGGGTATTGCGTAGAGCGGCCTCTCCGGTGATGAAGGTGAATGCTTTGGCCTGGTCCTGGAGGATGCGCTGCCGGGCCAGTCGGGCCGTGACTCGTTCCTCGACCGTCTCATCGCTCACAGGCGGCCAGTTCATGTTGAAGAGGGTGCGCATCGTCTCTTCGGTTTGCAGGAGGCCCGGGATCAGGAGCGGCTGGAACGAGGTGAGGGAGAGCGCTTCGGCTTCGTAAAGAACGAATTCCCGCGCGTACGAAACGTACGGCTCCGGCTCCAGGTACACATACGCCGCCTTCAACTTCCCCTGCGCGCCGCACATATCGTCGGCAATCTCCAGCACACGCAGCGTCGGCTTGCGCCGACCCTGTTCCATGGACTTGATCGTCTCGGAGACGTACCCCGCTTCCTCCGCCAACTGCTCCCGGCTGACGCCCGCTTCGGTGCGCCAGAGCTTCATCTGGTTGCCGCAGTACCGCCAAGCGATCGGTGGATCGGCAAGTACACTCGTCATCGCTACCCCGCCTGTCTCTGGTCCTTCCGTATCAACGGAGGCTAGGAGCGGCAAGTGGCGAACGCGCCGAGTTCGAATCGATTTGCCCCGCACGGGTGAACGCCGGGAATTGGCCCGCCAGGGGGAGGCCGCGGTGTCCCTCGTCGTCGTGCGGACGATCCGGGACACCGACGGCGGACGTCAGTCGTCGAGCACGGCGAGCTCCACCCGTCCGAGGCGGTCCGGGTCCGCGACGATGTCGATCCCGGTGATCCGGTCGTCGACGATCGTGAAGCGGAGTACCAGGAAGAGCCGTCCCAGGGGGGCCATCGCCAGGCCGACCGCGCCGTCGACCAGCGCCATCTCGGTGGACCGGGCCCGCACCATGGCGGCCATCGCGCCCGTGGCCACTCTGCGGGCGCCGCTGACCAGGATGGGCTTGAGGGTGGGGCCGGCCGCCTTGTCGGCGCGGAGCGCCACGTCGGGGTGGAGCAGGGAGAGCAGCGCGTCGAAGTCCCCGCCGCGGGTGGCGGCCAGGAAGGCGCCGACGACCGCGCGCTGACGCGCGAGATCGGACTCGGGTGCCGGGGTGCCCCCCTTGACCCGGCGGCGGGCGCGGCTGGCGAGCTGCCGCGTCGCGGCCGGGGTCTTGTCGAGCATCGGGGCGATCGTGTCGAAGGGCACGGCGAACATGTCGTGCAGGACGAAGGCGACGCGCTCGGCCGGCGTCAGCGTGTCGAGCACCACCAGCAGGGCCAGCCCGACCGAGTCGGCCATCAGCGCCTCCTGCTCGGGGTCGCTCCCGGCCTCCTGCTCGACGTCCGGGTCGGACACCCGGGCGTCGAGGGACTCCTCGCGCCGGTGCTCGCGGGAACGCAGCATGTCCAGGCATATGCGGGCCACTACGGTGGTCAGCCAGCCACCGGGGTTCTCGACCTCGCTGGTGTCCGCGCGGCTGACGCGCAGCCACGCGTCCTGGAGGGCGTCATCGGCCTCGCTGAGCGAGCCGAGCATCCGGTAGGCCACCGCCCGCAGATGGGACCGATGCTCCTCGAAATGCTCCGCCAGCCAATCGGGTTCGTCCACCGTGTCACATTCCTTCGTCGCCAGGGGTCATTGCGGTAGATCCACAAGATCTAGCCGAAGGTACCGGGAGGCCCACTCCCGGACCGCACACGCTCGGGAGTAGACATGACGGCGAACATCCTGGTCACCGGCGGTACGGGCACTCTGGGCGGGCACGTCGTCCCGCTGCTGCGGGCGGCCGGGTGCACCGTGCGGGTCCTCAGCAGGCAGAACAGGGCCGGGGCCGACGGCGTCGAGTACGTGACCGGCGACCTGCTCAAGGACGAGGGCGTCGAGGCCGCGGTGGAGGGGGTCGAGATTGTCCTCCACCTCGCGGGCGGCCCCAAGGGGGACGACGAGGCGACCCGGAACCTGGTGCGGGCCGCGGCGAGCGCCGGGGTGCGGCACCTGGTGTACATCTCGGTCATCGGGGCGGACAGGATTCCGCTGGGCTACTTCGCGGCCAAGCTCGGCGCGGAGCGGGCGGTTTCGGACTCCGGCATTCCGTGGACGACGCTGCGGGCCGCCCAGTTCCACGACCTGGCCCTGAAGGTGGCGCGGACGATGGCGAAGCTGCCGGTCCTCCCCGCCCCCGGCGGACTGCGCTGGCAGCCGGTCGACGCGCGCGAGGTGGCGGCCCGGCTCGTGGAACTCGCGCTCGGCGAACCGGCCGGCCTGGTGCCCGACCTGACCGGACCGGCCGTGTACGGCCTGGACGAGCTGGCCCGCGGCTACCTCCAGGCGTGCGGCAAGCACCGGTTGAGGATGCCGGTCCGCATGCCCGGAAAGGTCGGCCGCGCGTACCGCGGCGGCGAGAACCTGTCCTTCGAGGGGGCCGTCGCGGGCACGCGGACCTGGGAGGACTTCCTCGCGGAGCGGCTGCCCCACAGCGCCTGAGCGCTCCGCTGGAAGTCCCGTACGTCATCTGCGGGTGCGTCGTGGCTGGTCGCGCGCTCCTTCGGGGCGCCACCGAACCGCACCGGACTTCGCCAAGTCCGCCTAGAGGACCGTCGCCCCCGGGACCGGGCCGGACGCGATACGGACCGCGCGGCACGTGCCGGACGCGCGCAGGGCCTCCGCCACCTTCTCCGCCTCGTCCGCGTTCGCGGTCAGGAACGCCGTCGTCGGGCCCGAGCCCGAGACCATGGCGGCCAGGGCGCCGCCCTGCGTACCCGCGTCCAAGGCGGCGGTCAGGGAGGGGCGGAGGGAGACCGCCGCCGCCTGGAGGTCGTTGCTCACGGCCGCGGCCAGCGCGTGCGCGTCGCCCGTGCGGAGGGCTTCGAGGAGGGCGGGCGACGGCTCCGGGTCGGGGACGTCCTCGGACGTGGCACCCGTACCGGACGCGACCCGCAGGCGGTCGCACTCGCCGTACACAGCCGGGGTCGACAGACCGCCGTCCGCGACCGCGAACACCCAGTGGAACGTGCCGCCCACGGGCAGGGCGGTGAGGATCTCGCCCCGGCCGCGCCCGAGCGCCGCCCCGCCGACGAGGCTGAACGGCACGTCGCTGCCGAGCTCCGCGCAGATCTCCAGGAGTTCCTCGCGCGAGGCCTTCGTCCCCCACAGCGCGTCGCACGCCAGCAGCGCGCCCGCACCGTCCGCACTGCCGCCGGCCATGCCGCCCGCCACGGGGATGTCCTTGGCGATGTGGATGTGGACCCGGGGCTCGCGGCCGTAACGCGCGCCCAGCGCGAGCGCCGCGCGCGCCGCGAGGTTGGTGGCGTCGAGGGGGACCTGCGCCGCGTCCGGGCCCTCACAGGTGACGGTCAGGGCGTCGGCTTCCGTGACGGTGATCTCGTCGTGGAGGCCGACGGCCAGGAAGACGTTGGCGAGGTCGTGAAAACCGTCCGGGCGTGCGCCGCCCACTGCGAGCTGGACGTTGACCTTGGCGGGGACGCGGACGGTGACGCTCACGGTGTGGGCTCCTGGGGTCGTCGGGTGCGGCTGGGTGGGCGGGCCGATTTTTCCCCAGCCCCGCCCCTTCCCGTAACTGGGGTGCGTACCCCAGGCCCCCGGCTGCGGGCCGGTGGGCCGGTTGTGCCCACCCGTTCCGCCTTGCGGAACGCCTGCCCACAACCGTGAGGGGTTCGCGCTACGGCTGCGGCTTGTTCTCCGCGATCGCCACGAACTCGTGGACGTTCAGGGCCTCGCCGCGCGCCTGCGGCGAGACTCCCGCCGCGACCAGAGCGGCCTCTGCGGCGGCAGCCGATCCGGCCCAGCCCGCCAGCGCCGCGCGCAACGTCTTGCGCCGCTGCGCGAACGCGGCGTCGACGACGGCGAAGACCTCGTCACGGGAGGCGGTGGTCTCGATCGGCTTCGCCCGGCGCACGAGCGAGACCAGGCCGGAGTCGACATTCGGGGCGGGCCAGAACACATTGCGGCCGATGGACCCGGCGCGCTTGACCTCCGCGTACCAGGCGGCCTTCACGGAGGGGACGCCGTAGACCTTGTTGCCGGGCGCGGCGGCGAGCCGGTCCGCGACCTCGGCCTGGACCATCACCAGGGTCCGCTCGATGCTGGGGAACTGCGCCAGCATGTGCAGCAGCACGGGGACGGCGACGTTGTACGGCAGGTTGGCGACCAGCGCGGTCGGCGCCGGGCCGGGCAGCTCGGTGACGTGCATCGCGTCGCTGTGCACGAGTGCGAAGCGGTCCGCGCGCTCGGGCAGCCGGGCGGCGATGGTGGCCGGGAGGGCCGCGGCCAGCACGTCGTCGATCTCCACGGCGGTGACCCGGTCGGCGGCCTCCAGCAGGGCGAGGGTCAGCGACCCCAGCCCGGGGCCGACCTCGACCACGACGTCGTCGGGCCGCACCTCGGCGGTCCGTACGATGCGCCGGACGGTGTTGGCGTCGATCACGAAGTTCTGGCCGCGCTGCTTGGTGGGACGTACCCCAAGGGCAGCGGCCAGCTCGCGGATGTCCGCGGGACCGAGGAGGGCGCCGGACTCGTCTGTGCTGGGGCTGGAGCTCACCCGTGAAGTTTACGGCCGCACACGGGCCACGGACTCGCCCCCCGGCTGACGTACAGCTTCTTGGCCCGGTAGGTCTGCTCGGAGGAGGGCGCGTCCTGCGGTCTGCCGGAGCCGCCGAGGGACTGCCAGGTGTGGACGTCGAACTGGTAGAGGCCGCCGTATGTACCGGACGGGTCGACGGCGTCGGGCCGTCCGCCCGCCTCGCACTGGGCGAGCCCGTGCCAGTTCAGGCCCTCGGCGCCCTGGACGCCGGTGGGGCGGGGCTTGGTGCCGACCTTGACGATCTCGGTGCGGGGCTCCCGCACGGTCTCGGAGGAGATCTTCTTCGGCTTCTGCTTGACCCCGTTGACGATGCGCAGCGCGTACGTGGTCCGCTCGACGCCCTTCTCACCGCGCTGGGAGACGACCTCGGTGCCCTTGTAGAGCGCGGGGTCGTCGTGCCGCTCGGTCTCGAAGTCGATGGGCGTCTCGCGGACCTCCTCGGTGCCCGTGATCCGCATGACGGAGATCGTCTGGCCCTCGCGGGGGAAGCTGTCGGGCGGGACGGAGGTGGTGTCCTGGCCGTGCAGGGAGATCCCGGCGGTGTCGAGGGCCTCGCGGACGGTGGCGGCGTTGGTGCGGACGGTGCGCTCGCGGCCGTCGGCCATGAACGTGACGGTGCGCTCGGTGCGTACGGCCAGGTCGAGCCCGTGCCGGGCGATCGGGGCGCTGCGCGACGTCGAGAGGTAGGCCCCCTCGGCGCGGACGCCGAGCTGCCGGAGCGCGCCGTCGACGGTGCGGGCGGTGGTCCACACCTGGTGGTGCTCGCCGTCGAGGGTGAGGGCGACGGGGCGCCCGTAACGGACGCTGATCTCGTCGCCCGCGGCCAGGTCGTGGTGGTGGCCGGGGGTGACGGCGTCGTGCTCGCCGAGGGACAGGTGCTCGTCGGCGAGGAGCTCGTCGACGTCGTCGGCGAAGGTGTGCAGGGTGCGGGAGCGGCCCTCGACGTCGAGCTTGACGGTCTTGTCGGCGGCGACGAAGGACGAGGTGCCGCCCGCGAGGAAGGCCACCACGAGGGCCTGCGGGATCAGCCTGCGCAGGGTGTCGGGGCGCTCGCCGGTCCGTTTGCGCCGCCCGGCGGCCCGCCGGGCGGCCCCCCGGTCGCCCCGCGGCGGGGGCGGGCCGT
>NZ_JBSFWT010000102.1:0-24329 GCF_053594975.1 Streptomyces sp. NPDC002537 | reverse complement strand
GCCGGGGCTCCCGCCGCGACCACGGCCCGCGGCCGGGCGGGGCCGGGCCGTCCGGGCGGGCCGGGAACGCGCGACGGGCCCGCGCAGGGCCGTCCACGCTCCGGGCGGCCTCGCGATGTCGTCCGCGTGCATCCGGGTGTCCCCTTCGCTGGTCTCCCGCGCCGTCCGGTCACGCCGTCGGGATCCCTCCGCGGTTTCCCGGGTGCGAGAAACCGCGAAGGGGCCAAGGGGACCGTACGGCTACTCGTCCGTGCCGCGGTCCGCGTCCGGGCCGGCCAGGGCCCGGACCGCCGCGGCGAATGCCTCGCCGCGCTTGTTGTAGTTGACGAACATATCCATCGAGGCGCAGGCCGGGGCCATCAGGACGGTGTCCCCCGGCCCGGCGAGCCGCGCCGCCTCCTGGACCGCGGCGGCCATCGCCCCAGTGTCGGTCCGGTCGAGGTCGACCACCGGGACATCCGGGGCGTGTCGCGCCAGCGCTTGGGCGATCAGGGCCCGGTCGGCGCCGATGAGGACGACGCCGCGCAGCCGCTTCGCGGAGGCGGCGACGAGTTCGTCGAAGGTCGCGCCCTTGGCGAGGCCGCCGGCGATCCACACGATCGAGTCGTACGCCGCCAGGGAGGCCTGTGCCGCGTGGGTGTTGGTGGCCTTGGAGTCGTCCACGTAGGCGACGCCGTCGACGTCCGCGACGTGGGCGATGCGGTGCGCGTCCGGCCGGAAGGCGCGCAGGCCGTCCCGTACGGCGCGCGGCTCGACGCCGAAGGCGCGGGCCAGGGCGGCCGCGGCGAGGGCGTTGGCGATGTTGTGCGGGGCGACCTTCCCGGAGGAGGACGCGATGTCGGAGACCTCGGCGAGCTCCTGGGCGCTCTGCTGCCGGTCGGCGACGAACGCGCGGTCGATGAGGAGGCCGTCGACGACGCCGAGCATGGAGAGTCCGGGCGGGCCGAGGGTGAAGCCGATGGCGCGGCAGCCCTCCTCCACGTCCGCCTCGCGCACCAGGTGCTCGGTGCGGTTGTCGGCGGCGTTGTAGACGCAGGCGACCTGGTTGCCCTCGTAGACGCGGCCCTTGTCGGCGGCGTACGCGTGCATGGAGCCGTGCCAGTCGAGGTGGTCCGGCGCGAGGTTGAGCACGGCCCCGGAGTGGGCCCGTACGGACGGCGCCCAGTGCAGCTGGTAGCTGGAGAGCTCGACGGCGAGGACGTCGTGGGGCTCGTCGGACAGCACGACGTCGATGATCGGCGTGCCGATGTTGCCGACGGCCGCGGTGCGCAGTCCGGCGGCCTCCAGGATGGCGGCGAGCATCTGGACGGTGGTGGTCTTGCCGTTGGTGCCGGTGACCGCGAGCCACGGGGCGGCGCCGGGGCCGCGGAGCCGCCAGGCGATCTCCACATCGCCGACGACGTCGACACCGGCCTCCGCGGCGGCCGCGAAGAGCGGGCTGTCCGGCTTCCAGCCGGGCGAGGTGACGACCAGTTCGGTGCCCTCGGGCAGCGTGGTCGCGTCGCCGAGGCGGACGGTGACGCCCGCCGCCCGGAGACCGGCGGCGCGCTCGCGCAGCGCCTCGCCGTCACCGCCGTCGACGACGGTCACCAGGGCGCCGAGGCCGGCCAGCGCGCGGGCGGCGCTGACGCCGCTCACGCCGAGGCCAGCGACGGTGATGCGCTGTCCGGTCCAGGCCGTGCTGTTCGGGGCGGGGGTCACTTGATGGCCAACCATCCGGCGTAGAAGATTCCGAGTCCGACGGCGACGCACAGGCCCTGGATGATCCAGAACCGGACCACCACAAGGACCTCGCTCCACCCCTTGAGTTCGAAGTGGTGCTGGAGCGGAGCCATCCGGAAGACGCGCTTCCCGGTGAGGCGGAAGGAGCCGACCTGGATGACCACGGACATGGTGATCAGCACGAACAGGCCGCCGAGGAGGGCGAGCAGCAGCTCGGTGCGGGAGCAGATCGCGAGGCCCGCGAGCGCGCCGCCGAGGGCGAGCGAGCCGGTGTCACCCATGAAGATCTTGGCGGGCGAGGTGTTCCACCACAGGAAGCCGAAGCAGGAGCCCATCAGCGCCGAGGCGACGACCGCGAGGTCGAGCGGATCGCGCACCTCGTAACAGGCGGCGCCCGCGGTGAGCGAGTTGGCGCAGGACTGGCCGTGCTGCCAGGTGCCGATGAAGACGTACGCGCCGAAGACCATCACGGACGCGCCGGTGGCGAGGCCGTCGAGGCCGTCGGTGAGGTTCACGCCGTTCGACATCGCGAGGATCATGAACAGCGCCCAGACCACGAAGATCACGGGGCCGACGGACCAGCCGAAGTCCTGGGTGAAGGAGAGCCGCGTGGAGGCCGGGGTCTGGCCGCGGGTGTCCGCGAACTGCAGCGCCAGCACGGCGAAGGCGATGCCGACGATCAGCTGGCCGGCCATCTTCGCCTTGGCGCGCAGACCGAGGCTGCGCTGCTTGACGATCTTGATGTAGTCGTCGAGGAAGCCGACGAGGCCCATGCCCGCCGTCAGGAACAGCACCAGCAGGCCCGAGGTGGTCGGCTCCTTGCTGGTGATGACCTTGGTGATGGCATACGCGATGAGCGTGGCCAGGATGAAGGCGATGCCACCCATGGTGGGCGTGCCCTTCTTCCCGGCGTGGCCGCGGGGGCCGTCGTCACGGATGAACTGGCCGTAACCCTTGCGGGCGAGGAACTTGATCAGCAGCGGGGTGCCGACGAGGGTCAGGACGAGACCGATGACACCCGCGAAGAGGATCTGGTTCATCGGCGGGCCCCCTCGCCCTCGCCCGCGAGCAGCGCTTCGGCGACCCGCTCCAGCCCCGCCGACCTGGACGCCTTCAACAGCACGACGTCACCCGGGCGCAGCTCGCTGCGCAACAGGTCGACCGCCGCCTGCGCGTCGGACACGTGCACCGACTCCTCACCCCACGAACCCTCGTTATAGGCGCCCATCTGCAGCCAGGCCGCTTCCCTGCCCCCGACTGCCACGAGCTTGCTGACGTTGAGCCGGACGGCGAGCCGTCCGACCGCGTCGTGCTCGGCGAGCGCGTCGTCACCGAGCTCGGCCATCTGACCGAGCACGGCCCACGTGCGGCCCCCCTTCGCCGTTGCGGCCTGTCCCATGGCGGCCAGCGCACGCAGCGCCGCTCGCATGGATTCGGGGTTCGCGTTGTAGGCGTCGTTGACGATCGTCACGCCGTCCGCACGCTCGGTGACCTCCATCCGCCAGCGGGAGAGCTGGCCCGCCCCGGAGAGCGCGGAGGCGATCTCCTGCGCGGGCATGCCCAGCTCATGGGCGACGGCGGCGGCGGCGAGCGCGTTCGACACGTGGTGCTCACCGTACAGCCGCATGGTCACGTCCCCGCACCCGGTGGGTGTGTGAAGCGTGAAGGCGGGCTGTCCGGCCGCGGTGAGGCGGACGTTCTCGGCGCGGACGTCCGCGTCGGCGGCCTCGCCGAAGAGGACGACGCGGGCCTTGGTGCGGCTGCTCATGGCGCGCACCAGCGGGTCGTCGGCGTTGAGGACGGCGACACCGCCCTCCGCGGCGGCGGGCAGCACCTCGACCAGCTCGCCCTTGGCCTGCGCGATCTGCTCGCGGCCGCCGAACTCGCCGATGTGCGCGGTGCCGACGTTGAGGACGAGGCCGATGCGCGGCGGGGTGAGCTCGGCGAGGTAGCGGATGTGGCCGATGCCGCGGGCGCCCATCTCCAGGACGAGGTGGCGGGTCTCCTCGTCCGCGCGGAGCGCGGTGAGGGGCAGGCCGATCTCGTTGTTGAAGTTGCCGGGCGGGCCCACGGTGGGTCCGAGCCGTCCCAGGAGCTGGGAGATCAGGTCCTTGGTGCTGGTCTTGCCCGCGGAGCCGGTGAGCGCGACGACGGTGGCGTCGAGCCGCTCCACGACGGCGCGCGCGAGGGCGCCGAGGGCGGCCACCACGTCGTCGACGACGATGGCGGGCACACCGACGGGGCGGGCGGCCAGTACGGCGACGGCGCCCGCGGCGACGGCGCGCCCGGCGAAGTCGTGGCCGTCGACCTTGTCCCCGGGCAGGGCGGCGAAGAGGCTGCCCGGCCGTACCTCACGGGAGTCGATCACGACCGGGCCGTCGGCCGTGCGGCCGGGGTCCGGTATGTCGTGCTGCTGCCCGCCGACAATGGCGGCGATCTCGGCGAGGGACAGAGCGATCACTGGGAATTACCTCCGTCCGTTCGGGAGAGCTGCCGGGGGGAGGGTTGTGCGCGCATGGCGGTCTGTCATCCCTGGTCGATCCGGTGCGTGGGAGCCGTGTGGCGGTGCTCGATGGCCTCGCGCAGCACCTGGCGGTCGTCGAACGGTCGCACGACCCCGGCGATGTCCTGGCCCTGTTCGTGGCCCTTGCCCAGGACCACGACGGTGTCGCCGGGTTCGGCGCGGGCGACCGCGGCGGCGATGGCGGCGGCCCGTTCCTCCAGGAGGAGGACCGTGCCGCGCTCGGAGGCGGGCACCTCGGCGGCGCCCGCGAGCATGGTGGCGAGGATCGCGAGGGGGTCCTCGGAGCGGGGGTTGTCGGAGGTCAGCACGGCGGTGTCGGCGAGCCGGGCCAGCGCGGCGCCCATGGGGGCGCGCTTGGTCGTGTCGCGGTCGCCGCCGCAGCCGAGGACGGCGTGGACGCGGCCGGTGCCGACCTTCCGCAGGGCGCGGAGAACCGATTCGACGGCGTCCGTCTTGTGCGCGTAGTCGACGACGGCCAGGTAGGGCTGGCCCGCGTCGACGCGCTCCAGGCGGCCGGGGACACCGGGGACCGCGGCGACGCCGTCGGCGGCGGTCTGCGGGTCGGCCCCGGCGGCGACGAGCGCGGTGATCGCGGCGAGGGCGTTGGCGACGTTGAACGGCCCGGCCAGCGGGGACCTGGCCCGTACGGACTCGCCGTTCGGGCCGAGGACGGTGAAGACCGAGTCGAACGGGCCGATCCCGACGTCCACCGCGCGCCAGTCGGCGTCGGGGCGGCCCTCGGCGGAGAACGTGACGACGGGCACCTCGGAGGCGCCCTCGGCGAGCCTGCGGCCGTACTCGTCGTCGAGGTTGACGACGCCGACGCGGCTGCGGGCCTTGGTGAAGAGCTCCGCCTTGGCCTGGAAGTAGTCCTCCATGCCGGAGTGGAACTCCATGTGCTCCGGGCTGAGGTTGTTGAAGACCGCGACGTCGAAGACGCAGCCGTCGACGCGCCCGAGCACCAGGGCGTGGCTGGAGACCTCCATGGCGACCGAGCGGACGCCGCGCTCGCGCATCACGGCGAACAGCGCCTGCAGGTCGGTGGCCTCGGGGGTGGTGCGCTCGGACTTGATGCGCTCGGCGCCGATGCGGGACTCCACGGTGCCGATCAGGCCCGTCAGCCCGCCGAGGGCCTTGAGGCCGCCCTCGATGAGGTAGGCGGTGGTGGTCTTGCCGGAGGTGCCGGTGATCCCGATCTGCAGCAGGTCGTGGCCGGGCTGTCCGTAGATCGTCGCCGCGAGCTCGCCCATCCGGGCGCGCGGGTCCGGCACGGTGAGCACGGGCAGGCCGGTGCCGGCGGCGCGCTCGGCGCCCGCCGGGTCGGTCAGCACGGCGACGGCGCCGAGGCCCGCGGCCTGTCCGGCGAAGTCCGCGCCGTGAAAGCGGGCGCCGGGCAGGGCGGCGTAGACGTCGCCCGGCCGGACGGCCCGCGAGTCGTGGGTGATGCCGGTGACCGCGGCGTCCGCGGCCTCCGCGGCGGCGATGCCCAGCTGACCGGCCAGCTCCGTGAGGGGCACGGGGCGGACCTGGGTGGGGCGGGGCGCTCCCGGCTGTACGGGCTGTACGGCGGGGGCGTCCGTGGGGCTGGTGTGGGACTGATCAGCGTGGGGCACGGCGGTGAGCGTACCGGGCGCACCCGCCCCGTCGCGAAGTGAGGGGCGTACCGCGGCGCGGTTCCCCGCATCCGGAGTGATGGTCGTCACGGCCCGCCCCGGCTCTCACTGGCCGTCGTAGCTCACCGGCAGCCGCGGGGGCTCGGTGCCGGACGGCGGTACCTGGAGGGTCTTCAGCGAGAACTCCATGACCTGTTTGAAGACGGGTCCGCAGATCTGGCCGCCGAAGTAACTCCCCTTGGTGGGGTTCTGGATGGCGCAGTAGACGGTGATCCGGGGCTGGTCGGCGGGGGCGAAGCCGGCGAAGGAGGCGGTGTAGCCGTGGTAGCGGCCGGTGCCGGGATCCACCCGGTTGGAGGTGCCGGTCTTGCCCGCGACGCGGTAGCCGGGGATCTGCGCCTTCGTGCCGGTGCCCTCCCGGTCGTCGACCACGGACTCCAGCATGGTGGAGAGCTCGGTGGCGGTCTTCGCGCTGACCACACGGGTGCGCTGCGGGGCCGGGGCGGGCGTGAAGCGGCCGTCGGGGCCCTTGACGCCGCGGACGAGGGTGGGCTGGATGCGCTGGCCGCCGCCCGCGATCGTGGAGTAGACGGACGCGGCCTGCACGGCGTTCAGGGACAGGCCCTGGCCGAACGGGATCGTGTACTGCTGAGAGTCGCTCCATTTGTCCGGCTTCGCCAGGATTCCCGGGGTCTCGCCGGGGAAGCCGAGGCCGGTGGGCGATCCCAGGCCGAACTTCCGCAGGTAGGAGTGGAGGACGTCGTTGGCCTGCGCGCGGGTCTTGCCGAGCTGCTCGGAGGCGAGGATCGTGCCGATGTTGCTGGACTTGGCGAGCACCCCGTTGAGGGTGAGGTGCCAGGTGGCGTGGTCGATGTCGTCGGCGAAGGACCGGTCGGCGCGCGGCAGCCGGTTGGGCACCTCGACGCGCGTCGCCGGGTTCGCCGCGCCCTCCTCCAGGACGGCCGCCATGGTCATCACCTTGCTGACGCTGCCGGGCTCGTAGGCGTCCTGGAGCGCGGCGTTGCCCAGGGCGCTGCCGTCGGCGTGCCCGAGGTCGTTGGGGTCGTAGCCGGGGGCGTTGGCCATGGCCAGGATCTCGCCGGTGCGGGTGTCCTGGACGACCACGTAGCCGCGGTCCGCCTGCGACTGCTCCACCTGGTGGGTGATGGCGTTCTGCGCGGCCCACTGGATGTCCCGGTCGATGGTCAGCTCGATGTCGGAGCCGGGCACGGCGGGCTGTTCCTTGACGTCGCCGGTGGGCACCTGGCGGCCGCCGGACTGGGCGTAGACGAGCTTGCCGTCGCGGCCCGCGAGGGCCTTGTCCAGCTGGGCCTCGATGCCGCCGCCGCCCCGCCCCTCGGCGTTGACGAAGCCCAGCACCCCGGCGGCGAGCTCGCCGTTGGGGTAGACGCGCTTGCTGTGGGGTTCGCGGTTGATGCCCGCGAGGACGTCGATGCCCTGCTTCTTCGCCGCCTTCTTCGCGGCCGCCTTCTTGAGCTCCTTGATCTTGTTCCAGACCTGGGGGCTCTGCTGGCGGGCGAGGACGACGTACTTGGACCTGGGGTTGGCGGTGAGCTTCTGCTCCAGCACCGCGGGCCGCTCGTCGAGCACCGGCGCGAGCAGCGCGGCCGCCTGGTGGGCCGCGCCCTCCGCCTTGATCCGCTCGGGGGTCAGCAGGTCGGGGGCGGCCGTGACGTCGTACGCGTCGACCGTGGTGGCGAGGTCCACCCCGGCGCGGTCGGTGATGGTGCCGCGCTCGGCGGCCAGGGTGACCGGGATGTAGCGGTTGACGTTGGCGCGGGCCGCGTACGCGCTCGCGTCGACGGCCTGCACCTGGAGGAGCCGCACGGTGAACGCCAGCAGGACGAGGGTGAGCCCGAAGCCGACCAGCCGCAGCCGGGGCCGCGGGCTGCCGAGCCGCAGGGCCTGCGAGCCGGAGCGCGGGCGCGCGGGGGGACGCGCCGCGGGGCGCGCGGCCTGCCGGGGCGGCCTGGGGTTCCTGGGGGCCGTCATGGCGCACCGGCCGCGGCTCGGGCCCGCGGGTCCCGCGGGAGGCGCGGGGGCAGGCCCCCGGGGGAAAGCGGCACAGCGTCACCTGCCGGTGGTCGGGGCGGTCTTCTCGGCGGCGGGGGCGTGGGGCAGGACCGGCGGCAGGGCGCCGGGGAGGTACGGGAAGTCCGGCAGCGCGTCCGGGCCGGGGACCGGGAGGGCGGGGGCGCCGGCGCCCGCGGGCAGCGGGGCGTCGGTGACGGGGGGCAGGGCGGGCTCGGGCGCCGGGGCGGGGGCGGGCGCGGGGGCAGCCGCCACCGGCACGGGCGCGGGGACGGGGGTGCGCCGGGCGGCGTAGCCGGCGGGGTCCGCCTCGCCCGCCGGGGACGGCGTGCCGCGGACCGTGCCGTCGGGGTTGAGGAAGGCGGGGTTGCCGCCGGGGACCATGCCCAGTTCCCGGGCGCGGCGCTCGAGCGCGTCCGGGGCGGCGAGCCGGTCGACCTCCTGCTGGAGCGCCTGCTGCTCGTCGGTCAGTTCGGTGGTCTTGCGCTGGAGCTTGGTGAGCTCGAAGGAGCCCTGGTTGAGCGCCGAGTTGAGCACCAGCAGCGAGATCAGTCCGGAGCCGAGCAGCACCACCACGAGGAAGACGAAGGGGGTGCGTTTCGCTCCGGCCGGGCCCACGGCCCGCAACCGGCCCAGCCGGGTGGACCGGCCGCGGGCGGCGGGCGTCACGGCGCGTCCTCCCGGACGCGTTCGGCGCCGCGCAGCCGTGCGGGGGCGGCGCGCCGGTTCTCGGCGACCTCTTCCTCGGTGGGCAGCTCCGCGCCGCGGGTGAGCAGCTTCAGCCGGGGCTGGTAGCGCTCGGGCACGACCGGCAGGCCGGGGGGCGCGGTGTTGGCGGCGCCCGCCGCGAGGACCTGCTTGACGATGCGGTCCTCCAGCGACTGGTAGGACAGCACGGCGATCCGGCCGCCCACGGCGAGCGCGGCGACGGCGGCGGGGATGGCCGCCTCGACGCTGGCCAGCTCGGCGTTGACCTCGATCCGCAGGGCCTGGAAGGTGCGCTTGGCGGGGTTGCCGCCGGTGCGCTTGGCGGCCTGCGGCAGGGCGTCGCGGATCAGCTCGACGAGCCGGGCGCTGTTGGTGAAGGGCTCCTTCTCGCGCTCCCGGACGACGGCGGAGACGATCCTCTTGGCCTGCTTCTCCTCGCCGTACGCGCGCAGGATGCGGACCAGTTCGCCGGGCGGGTAGGTGTTGAGGACCTCGGCGGCGCTGATGCCGGTCGTCTGGTCCATGCGCATGTCCAGCGGCGCGTCCTGCGCGTAGGCGAAGCCGCGGTCGGCCTCGTCGAGCTGCATGGAGGAGACGCCGAGGTCGAAGAGGACGCCCTGGACCTTGGGGATGCCGAGCCGCTTCAGCACGTCGGGCAGCTCGTGGTAGACGGCGCGGACGAGGGTGGCGCGGTCGCCGTACGGGGCCAGCCGCTCGCCGGCGAGGGCGAGGGCCGTGGGGTCGCGGTCGAGGGCGACGAGCTGGACCTCCGGGAACCGCGCGAGCAGCGCCTCGCTGTGCCCGCCGGCGCCGAGGGTGCAGTCGACGACGACGGCACCGGGCTCCGTGAGGGCGGGGGCGAGCATGTCCAGGCAGCGCTGGAGCATGACGGGGACGTGTCGCGCGTTGCTGCTCATGCGCCCTTCTGAAGATCAGGGGCCCGGACGCGGGCACGGGCGTACGTACCGCCGGGTCCCCGCCCGCTCCAAGGGGAAGCGGCCGGATCCGGCACCGGGGAAGTGGCGCCGGGCGACCGGGGAGCGGGAGGAGGCCGAGAGGTACGTTCGCGTCGCGCACGTGCGGGTTTTCGGTTCCAAGGGGAGCGGATGGCCTCCCACTTCGCGCCACTTTAGTCCACTCGTCCCCCCGGTCAACCAACCGGCCAGCGCGTCACAGCACCGTGCGCGAGGGGTGGACGCGAGGGGCGGGGGCGGGCGGACGGATCACGGTCGGCGCGGCGCTCACCCGATCGGCGGCACGGCTCCCGATCCTGTGGCTTACCTCACAGGAGGGCATGTCAGCGACGTTTTTACCCATGTGGAACGGGCCGTCGGGGCCTGGGCCGACTACCTTCGTTCATATGTCGATATCCGCGTCCCAGCCGACGCCCCGGAGCTCCGCCGGTGCCGCGGCCCAGGAACTGAGCACCGTCACCGACCGGCTCGTTCAGGCCAACGCCGAGTACGCCGCCAAGTTCACCGATCCCGGGATGGACGCCCGCCCGGTCCTCAAGGTCGCCGTCGTCGCCTGCATGGACGCCCGGCTCGACCTGCACGCCGCGCTCGGGCTCGAACTCGGCGACTGCCACACCATCCGCAACGCGGGCGGCGTGGTCACCGACGACATCATCCGTTCGCTGACGATCAGCCAGCGGGCGCTCGGCACCCGTTCGGTGGTGCTGATCCACCACACCGACTGCGGTCTGCTGACCCTCACCGAGGACTTCCGGCACGAGATCGAGGCGGAGGTCGGCCAGCGCCCGGCGTGGGCGGTCGAGGCGTTCAAGGACCTGGACAAGGACGTCCGGCAGTCCATGCAGCGCGTGCGGACCTCGCCGTTCCTGCCGCACACCGACGACGTCCGGGGCTTCGTCTTCGACGTGACGACGGGACTGCTCCGCGAGATCGACCCGCGGCACTGAGTTATCCACAGGCGGTGACGGATCGCCGCCGGGACGGCCAGAATGCGTAGATGGAAGCCGCCTCCGCCACGGCGGGCGCGGCGTCCACATGACGGGGTGGGCCGGTCCGCTTGGCGGGGCGCGGCCCGCGGAACGGGCCGAGGAGGGCCGGGTGACGACCTATGACGAACGAGCGAGCCTCAGCGATCTGACCACCACAGCCGAGCGGGTCCACCGGGCGGTGGAGGGTGTGATCGAGGGCAAGCCCGAGGTCGTACGGCTCTCGCTGACCGTGCTGCTCGCCGAGGGGCACCTGTTGATCGAGGACGTGCCGGGCGTGGGCAAGACCATGCTCGCCAAGGCGCTGGCCCGGTCGATCGACTGCTCGGTGCGGCGCATCCAGTTCACGCCGGACCTGCTCCCGTCCGACATCACGGGCGTGAGCGTCTTCGATCAGCAGCGGCGGGACTTCGAGTTCAAACCGGGCGCGATCTTCGCGCAGATCGTGATCGGCGACGAGATCAACCGCGCCTCGCCCAAGACCCAGTCGGCGCTGCTGGAGTCGATGGAGGAGCGGCAGGTCACCGTCGACGGGCACACCTATGAGCTGCCGAGTCCCTTCATGGTGGTGGCCACGCAGAACCCGGTCGAGATGGAGGGCACCTATCCGCTGCCCGAGGCGCAGCGCGACCGTTTCATGGCCCGGGTCTCGATGGGCTATCCCAGCCCGGAGGCCGAGCTGCGGATGCTGGACACCCACGGCGTGCTGCCCCCGCTGGACGACCTCCAGCCGGTCGCGCACGCCCACGACATCGTCAAGCTCGTGGACGCGGTCCGCGGGGTGCACGTCGCCGAGCCCGTGCGGCGGTACGCGGTGGATCTGGTCACCGCGACCCGGCACCACCCCGAGCTGAGACTCGGCGCCTCGCCGAGAGCCACGCTGCACCTGGTGCGGGCGGCGAAGGCCGCGGCGGCGCTGGCCGGGCGGGAGTTCGTGCTGCCCGACGACGTGCGGGCGCTGGCCGTGGCGGTGCTCTCGCACCGGCTGCTGCCCACGGCGCAGGCCCAGCTCAACCGCCGCACGGCCGAGCAGGTCGTCCTGGAGATCCTGCAGCGCACCCCCGTGCCCGACCCGTCCGCGCAGCACTGGCGGCAGCAGCAGCTCGGGCACCATCAGCCGGGTGTGCGGAGGCTGTGATGGCCCAGGGGGAGGCGGGTCCGGAGGCGGGCCGGGAAGGGGCACCGGCGGGCGGCCTGTGGGCGGCACTCGGCGGGCTGACCACCCGTGGCCGCTCCTTCCTGGCGGCGGGCATCGCCGCCACGGCGTGTTCGTATGTGCTGGGCCAGTCCGATCTGCTGCGGGTCGGCCTGTTGCTGACCGTGCTGCCGCTGGTGTGCGTGATCGTGCTGCGCGGCACCCGGCACCGGGTGACCGGCAGCCGGTCCCTGTCCCCTTCCCGGGTGTCCGCCGGGTCCGAGGCCCGGGTCCGGTTGCGGGTCGACAATGTCTCGCGGCTGCCCACCGGCCTGCTGATGCTCCAGGACCGCGTGCCGTACGTGCTGGGGCCGCGCCCCCGTTTCGTGCTGGACCGGATGGAGCCGGGCGGGCGGCGCGAGGTGTTCTACCGCGTCCATGCCGAGTTGCGGGGCCGCTATCCGCTGGGGCCGCTGCAACTGCGGCTGACGGACCCGTTCGGTATGTGCGAACTGACCCGTGGATTCAGCGCCTTCGACACCTTGACCGTGGTGCCGCGCGTGGAGCCGCTGCCCGCCGTGCGGCTGGGTGGCGAGGCCGCCGGGCACGGCGACGGACGGCAGGGGTCACCGGCCCTGGCCGGTGCGGACGACATCATTCCGCGCGGCTACCGGCACGGGGACGACCTGCGCCGGGTGCACTGGCGCTCCACCGCGCGCTACGGCCAGCTGATGGTGCGCCGCGAGGAGCAGCCCCAGCGGGCCCACTGCACGGTGCTGCTCGACACCCGGGGTGTCGCCTACGAGGGCGTGGGGCCCGACGCGCCCTTCGAGTGGGCGGTGGCGGGGGCCGCCTCCGTCGCGGTGCACCTGCTGGAGCGGGGCTTCTCGGTGCGGCTGCTCACGGACACCGGGAGCTCGGTGCCGGGGCCGGACGGCGCGGGCGGGCACGCCCACGGCCCGGCGGACGCGGCCGGGCTGCTGCTGGACACCCTGGCGGTGGTGGACCACTCCGAGGGGGAGAGCCTCTCCCCCGCCCATGACGCGCTGCGTGGTGGCGGCGGGCTGCTCGTGGCGTTCTTCGGCGAGCTGGACGAACAGCAGACGGCCGTGGCGGCGCGGCTCCGCACGCGCGGAGGTACGGCGGTCGCCTTCGTCCTGGACCGGTCGGCGTGGCCGTACGACGGCCGTGCCCACGCGCCGCGTGCCCGGCACGGCATCGAGCAGCGGCTGCGGGTGCTGCGCGAGGCGGGCTGGACGGCGCTGGCTGTCACGCAGGGCGCGGCGCTGGCCGACCTGTGGCGCATGGCGGGGGCGCCGGAGGCGGGGTCCTCGGCGGCCGCGGGGTGGCCTCCCGCCGGTGCGGCCGGTTTCCCGGGAGGCGGCCCGGCGCGGGGCGGCGGGGCCCCCGCCGACGACCGGGCGGGGTCCCGGGGCCGTTCGGCCGCTGCCGTCGCCCATGGCGGCACGGCGCCCTTCGTGGTCCCGCCCATGCCTTCGGTGCCGCCCTCGGTGGGAGGGCGCGGATGAGCGGGAGCGTGCGGGTCGCGGTGTGTGCCGCGGTGGCGACGCTGGCGGCGGCCTGCGCGATGCTGCCGCTGGTCGACACCGGCACCTGGATCGCGCAGGCCGCGATCCTGCTCGCCCTGCAGTCGGCGGTGGGCGTGCTCGCCCGCCGGGTGCCGCTGGCCCGGCCGTTGACGGTGACGGCGCAGGTGCTGTTCTCGCTGGTGCTGCTCACCGTGGTCTTCGCGCGTTCGGAGGCGCTCGGCGGGGTGCTGCCGGGTCCGGACGTGTTCCGGGAGTTCGGCGAGCTGCTCCAGGACGGCGCGCGGGATGTCGGGCGGTATGCCATTCCGGCCCCGGCGACGACCGGCATCAGGCTGCTGCTGGTCGGGGGCGTGCTGGCGGTCGGTCTGACCGTGGACGCCCTCGCGGTGACGTACCGCAGCGCCGCGCCCGCCGGGCTGCCGCTGCTCGCGCTGTACTCCATCGCGGCCGGGCTGGCGCAGAGCGGCAAGGACTGGCTGTGGTTCCTGACGGCCGCGGCAGGATATCTGCTGCTGCTCCTCGCCGAGGGCCGGGACCGGCTCTCCCGGTGGGGCCGGGTCTTCGGCGGCGGGACGACGCCGCCCCCGGGGTTCCCGCCGGGAGCCGCGGGGAAGGCTCTCGCGCCGGTGCGCACGGGCCGCCGGATCGGGGCGCTCGCGCTCGGGATCGCCCTGGCGGTGCCCGCCGTGCTGCCGACGATGGACGGCGGGCTGCTGGAGCCGCGCGGCCGCGCCGCCGGGGCCGGCCGGGGCGACGACCCGGGCTTCGACGCCGTCCGGCCCCTGGTCACGCTCAAGGACAGCCTCAACCAGCCGGAGAACCGCGAGGTGCTGCGGTATCGCACCTCCACGGGGAGCACGCGGGATCTGTATCTGCGGATCGTCGCGCTCGACCGGTTCGACGGCGCGTCATGGCAGGCGTCCGGCCGCCGGGCCACCGACGTCCCCGATGTACTGCCGCTGCCCGCGGGCCTCGATCCCAGGGTGCGCACGGAGCCGGTGAACACCTCGGTCGCCGCCGCCGGTACGTACGCGCAGGGCTATCTGCCGCTCCCCTACCCCGCCGAGCGGATCCGCGTGGACGGCCGGTGGCGGTACGAGCCGGAGGGCCGCACGATCGCCGGTGCCCACGGGCAGACCACCCGGGGCGCCCGCTATCAGGTGTCGAGCCTGCTGGTGCAGCCGACGGCGGCGCAGCTCGCCGCGGCGCCCGCGCCGCGCGAGGAGGTGCTCCGGGAGTACACCAAGGTGCCGGCGTCGCTGCCGCAGGTGGTGGGGGTGACGGCACGGCAGGTGACCGCCGGGTCGGCCAATCCGTACGAGCAGGCCGTGAAGCTCCAGGAGTGGTTCGCCGTCAGCGGTGGCTTCCGGTACGACACGGAGGTCGCGTCGGGCAGCGGCAGTGATGCCATCGCGAAGTTCCTGGAGGACAAGGAGGGCTTCTGCGTCCACTTCTCGTTCTCGATGGCGGCCATGGCACGGACCCTGGGCATTCCCGCGCGGGTGGCGGTCGGCTTCACGCCGGGCACCCCGCTGGGGGACGGGTCGATGTCGGTCGGTTCCAAGGACGCGCACGCCTGGCCCGAGCTGTATTTCGAGGGCGTCGGCTGGACCAGGTTCGAGCCGACGCCGAGCCGGGGCACGGCCCCCGACTACACGGTGGCGCAGCAGCCGTCCGCCGCCGAGCCCGGTGTCCCGGCGCCGCTGCCCGACCGGAGCGCCGCGCCGTCGGCACGCCCGCCCGCCGCGGAGGACTGCACGCCGGAGCTGCGGAAGCTGGGCGAGTGCCCGTCGGCCGGCCGGCCGGCCCAGGTGGCGGGGGCGCGCGACGGCGGCCCGTCGCCGTGGGCGGTGGCGGGCATCGTGGCGGGCGGGGCAGCCGTGCTCGCGCTGCTCGCGGCGCTGCCGCTGTGGCGCCGCAGGGTGCGGGCCCGGCGGCTCACGGAGGCGTCCGGCGCCGGGGGCACACTGACCGCCTGGGCCGAACTGACCGATTCCGCGTGGGATTACGGGATCGCGCCGGACGAATCGCTGACGCCGCGGAGCGCGGCCGCGCGCGTGGTGCGGCTGGGCGAGCTGAGCGGGGCGGCGGCGGAGTCCGCGCACCGGGTGGCCACCGCGGTGGAGCAGGCGCTGTACGCGGAGCGGCCGGGGCCCGTCGCGGGGCTGGCGGAGGACGTCGAGCGCGTGCGGCGGGGATTGCGGGGATCCGCGGGGCGGGGTACGCGGGTGCGGGCGGTCGTGGCACCGCGGTCGGCGGGGCGGCTGTGGGGACGCGCCTTCTTGACGGTGCGTCAGAGATTTGTGCCCCGGCTCCGCGCCTCGCCGTAACGCCAAACCTCAGCACCGAACCACGGTCCCGGGCCAGTGGCGCCGAGCCGTAGCCCTGAGCCGTGGCCCTGAGCCGCAGCACCGACCCCGTGGCGCCGAGCCGTAGTACCGATCCCCGGCTCCGCCCCGGGCTCCCGGTTCGCGGGCCCGGATACGGGACAGGGCCGGGACGTGGGTCCCGGCCCTTGTGTCGCCTGTCGGCTGTGTCGCCTGTGCACCTATCGGCCTGTCGGCCGGAAAGACGTCAGTGGCCCTGCTCGTCGCGGCGGCGCTGCCAGCGCTGTTCGATGCGGTCCATCATGCTGCGGCGCTGCCGGGTCTGGCCCCGGCCGCTCATTCCCCCCGAGGGGCCGACACCACCGCGCTGCGCGCCGGGCCGGGGCGCCTTGCGCCAGCCGGTGACGGCGAGCGCCGCGCAGCCCAGCATCACGAGGAAGCCCACCACGCTGATCCAGTACTGCCCCGGAATCATCACGCCGGCCATGAGGAGCGCGATACCCACCAGAAATCCGGCGACCGCCTGGTAGACCCGTCGCCGGGTGTACGTGCGCAGGCCGCTGCCCTCGAGCGCTGTCGCGAACTTGGGATCTTCGGCGTACAGCGCTCGCTCCATCTGCTCGAGCATGCGCTGCTCGTGCTCCGAGAGCGGCACGGAGTCCTCCTACTCGTCGGTCGCGGGGGGCGACCGGGGTGCGACCCTTTCAGGATAGGCAGGGAATCGCCCCCGTGAAACCCGCCCCTCTGCGCCAATTCGCCCACCGATGTCGTTGTGGCGATCGGTGGTGTCGGGACGTACATTCCCTCTCCGCCGATACGCCATGCCGGACGGTGTCCCCCGATCATACGGGGCGAAGCCGCTGATCGGGTGGCCGGTCACCTACCGCTCCGGGTCAGCCACGCTCGGCCAGTACGTGCAGTTGAGTGGCCACGGAGTGGAAGGCGGGCAGCTCGGCGGCCGCGGCCTCCAGCTGGAGCAGGGCCTCCATGGCGCCCGGCTCCGCGTCGAGCAGCACACCGGGCACGAGGTCGGCGAAGACGCGCACGCCGTGCACCGCGCCGACCTCCAGACCGGCCGTGGTGACCAGCTCGGAGAGCTGCTCGGCGGTGAACCGGCGGCGGACCGGATCACCGGCGCCCCACTGCCCGGCGGGGTCGGCGAGGACCTGGCGGGCCTCGGTGAAGTGGCCCGCGAGGGCCCGGCCCAGGACGGCACCGCCGAGGCCGGCGGCCAGCAGGCTGAGGGTGCCGGACGGGCGGAGCGCCTGGACGGCGTTGCGGACGCCCTCGGCGGGGTCCTCCATGTACTCCAGCACGCCGTGGCACAGGACGGCGTCGTAGGCGCCGCGCTCGACCACGTCGAACAGGCCGTGGGCGTCGCCCTGGACACCGCGCACCCGGTCGGCGACCCCGGCCTCGGCGGCCCGGCGCTCCAGCGCGAACAGGGCGTTGGGGCTGGGGTCGACGACGGTGACGCGGTGGCCCAGGCGGGCGACGGGCACCGCGAAGTTGCCCGAACCGCCGCCGGTGTCGAGGACCTCCAGCACGCCTCCCGCCTCCGGTCCGGCGGCCTTGACCCGGCGGTCCAGGGCGTCGCGCAGGACCTCCCAGACCACGGCGGTACGGAGGGAAGCCCGGGGGCGCAGCGGGTCTGACACGGCGGGTGGCTCCTCGGCGGAGATGGTCTTGGACGCCCCCAGCCTAATGGGCTCCGCCCGGGGCACCGTGACAGTGCGAGTGCCGGTGCGAGGCCGGTGCGAGTGCCGATGGGCCGGGCGCGGCCGCCGGAGCCGGAGTTCCGCGCCGCGCCCCGATCCCGCACCCCGATCCCACGCCCGATCCCGCCGCGCCCCGACCCCGGGTCAGGAAAGGCCCGAACGCCCCACGCATTCCCCACGATCCGGAAGGCCCGAACGCCCCGCCCGTTCCCGCGATCAGGAAGGCCCGAACAGCCCGCCCGTTCCCCGCGATCCGGAAGGCCCCCGGCCGCTCCGGCGTGGACCGGGAGGTCAGCCCGCCTGTCGCGGCAGCCTCCGCGGCAGGGCGAGCGTGCGCTCCACCAGGCGCAGGAACACGGTCGCGTCGCGCAGCAGGTCGTCGGCGTCGCGGCGGCTCGCCGCGGACCGTATGCCCGCCTCCGCGCGGGCCCGGCGGGCCGCGCCGGACGCGAACAGCGCGCTCCACTCGGTGAGTTCGGGCGCGACCTCGGGCAGCACCTCCCAGGCGCTGCGGATCCGGCGGCGGCGCCGCGGGTCGGCCTCCGGGCGGCCGCGCACGGCGAGCACGGCGGCAGCGGTGCGCAGCGCGGCGAGGTGGGCGGTGGCATAGCGCTCGTGCGGGGCTTCCAGCGCGGCCGCCTCCGCCAGGCCCTCCCCGGCCTGGTCGAGCAGGTCGAGGGCCGCGGGCGGTGCCGAGGCGTGGCGGGGGACGGGGTGGACGTCGCTCGCGCTGCCGGCCATGACGAACCTCCTTCGTCGGGGCGGCCGCCGCGTGGAGGCGGTGCCGCCATCTGTGCCCATCGTGGAGCACCCCACTGACAATCGGCCCTGACCTGCGCGGATGCCGACGGTGCCGCGGGAGCTCGGCGGCGCCTCCGGGGAGCGGGCGGCGACAGGGAGAATCTCTTCATGGACAGCAGCAGTACGCGCCGTCAGAACACCCGGCGAAAGCTCTTCGAAGCCGCGGTCACCCTCATCGCCGAACAGGGCTTCTCGACCACCACGGTGGACGAGATCGCCGAACGTGCCGGAGTCGCGAAGGGCACGGTCTACTACAACTTCGCGAGCAAGACCGTGCTCTTCGAGGAGTTGCTGCGGCACGGGATGGAGCTGCTGACCGACGCCCTGCAGCGGGCCGCCGACGAGATGGCGGAGCGCGGCGGCAGCGGGGTCGAGGCGCTGGACGCGATGGTCCGCGCGGGCCTGGACTTCATCTCCCGCTACCCGGCGCTGGCCCAGCTGTACGCGGCGGAGCTGTGGCGCACCAACCGGGCCTGGCAGCCGACGCTGACGCAGTTGCGGCAGCGGGCGATCGCGGTGATCGCGGGTGTCCTGGAGGAGTCGGTCGCGGCGGGCGAGCTGAGCACGGAGATCGACGTCCCGCTGACGGCGGCCGCGGTGTTCGGGATGGTGCTGGTGGCGGCGCTGGACTGGCAGTCGTTCCAGCCGGAGCGGTCGATCGACGAGGTGCACGAGGCGCTGTCCCGGCTGCTGCAGGGGCGGGTGGGCGGCGGCGTCCGCCAGCCGCAGGGCGGCGCCTGACGCGCGGCCCGGCCGTCGGAACCGGCGCCCCGGAGGCGCGCCCAGGACGGAACGCGCTGCTCCGGCGCCGGCCGATCCCCCGTCGACCGATGCCGGAGCAGCGTTCCCCCGTGCTCCCCCGAGCCCCCTGCGGGAGCCCCCAGACCCCCCGGCACGTCAGGGTCGCCGCGCCGTTCCGCCGCCCCGTGTCGGCGGTACGGCGCGGACGCCCTTTCCGTGCACACCACTCTTCCTTTCCTCCGGGGCATGTCCCATCCGTGCGGCTACTCATCTCCTCTTCTGAGTACGCGTACTCACCTCTGGGCATTCGGACCCGGTCCCGCCCCGCGGCTACGATCACCAGCGTGTCGGTACTCCCCTTGGTTTTCACGAGCGGCTGGGCGAGCGGGATCAACGCCTATGCCGTGGTCCTGCTGCTGGGCGTGCTGGGTGCGACCGGTGTCAGCGACCAGGTGCCGGACGCGCTGCAGCGGCCCGACGTCCTGATCGCGGCGGGCGTGCTGTTCCTCTGCGAGGCGGTCGCCGACAAGATCCCTTATGTCGATTCGGCCTGGGACGCCGTGCACACGGTCGTCAGGCCGCTCGCCGGCGGGGTGATCGGTGCGCTGCTGGCCGGGCAGAGCGGTTCGCTGCCGGATCTCGCGGCCGGTGCCGTGGGTGGCGGGACCGCGCTGGTGAGCCATCTGGTCAAGGCGGGCACCCGGGCGGCGATCAACACGTCGCCGGAGCCCGCCAGCAACATCGTGGTGAGCACCCTGGAGGACCTCGGCGTCGCCGGGATCGTCGTCTTCGCACTGTTCCACCCGCTGGCCGCCGCGATCATCGCGGCGGTGCTGCTGGCGCTGGGCATCGCCGTAGTGGCCTTCTTCTGGTCGCGGATCCGCCGTTTCCGGCGGCGCAGGCGGCAGCGGCGCGAGGAGAAGCGGGCGGGCGTACCGGCCGGGGCCACGGCGGCACAGTCCGGCGGGCCGGACGGGCCGGATGAGCCCGGCGGGCCCGGTGAGGACGACGGCCGGGGCGGGGCGACGCGGCCGCCCGCCTGACCTGTCGGTGCCGCCGGATAAAGTCGTTTCCATGGCACGGATTGCGGTGATCGGCGCCGGGATGGGCGCGATGGCAGCGGCCGCCCGGCTGGCCGTCGCGGGCCACCGGGTGGTGGTGTACGAGCGCGCGGCGACGCACGGCGGCGGCGTGGGGCGGCTGACGAGGGACGGCTTCGCCTTCGACACGGGGCCGGGGCTGCTGCATCTGCCCGCCGTCTACCGCGACTTGTTCGTGAAGACCGGCAAGGAGTCGCTGGAGCAGAGCGTCGACCTCGTGCAGGTCGACCCGGCGAGCTGTCACGTCTTCGCGGACAGCACGGTGGTCCCGCTGCCCAACGCGTCGCGGGCCGGGGTGCTCCAGGCACTGGACGGCGCGGTCGGCGCGGGCGCGGGCGAGCGCTGGAGCGACCTGGTCAACCGGGCGCGCGAGGTCTGGGACGCGACGCGGCGGCCGCTGTTGGAGGAGCCGCTGCGCGCGGACCCCGCGGCGCGCGAGGCGCTGGGGCGCGACCCCTATCCGGCGGTGCGCAGGCGCGGGCTGTTCCGGCGGAACGCGCCGGTGACCCTCGCGTCCGTCGCGGAGCGGGAGTTGAGGGACCCCCGGCTCGTCGCCCTCCTGGAGAGTCACGCCCTGGCGTACGGGCTGGATCCGCGGCGTGTGCCCGCGAGCGCGGCGGTGCTGCCGTACATGGAGCAGACCTTCGGCAGTTGGTATGTGCGCGGGGGCCTGCGCGGGCTCGCCGACGCGCTGTACGAGCGGTGTGTGGCGCGCAAGGTGGAGTTCCGCTTCGGCGAGGAGGTCGTGGGCCTGCTGGAGAAGGACGGCTGCGCGGCGGGCGTGGAGCTGGCCGACGGCCGGGTCGTCGAGGCGGACGTGGTGGTCGCCGGGGTGTCCCCCGGGCGGCTGGCCTCGATCGCACCCGGCGCGGCCGACCCGGCCGCCGGCCCCCGGCCGCCGGTGCCGCCCGGCCGGTTCACCGTCTGTCTCGCCCTGCGCGGCGCGCGGCCCGCGGACGCGGCGCACCGCACGGTGGTCCACACGCCGGACCGCGACGCGGAGTTGACCGAGGTCTTCCGGACCGGCGGCGAGGTGCGCGCGCCGGGCCCGTGGCACTACCGGCCGACGGTGACCGTGCTGCGGCCGGACGATCCGGCCACCCGCCCCGACGACGGGCACGAAGCCGTCACGCTCACCGCCACGGTGGCCCCGCACGGTGTCGTCGACTGGGCGGACGGGGAGACGGCCGCGGGCTTCGCGGAGCGGATGGCCGACGCCGCGGAAGCGGTGATACCGGGGCTGCGGGAGCGGGTGTTGTGGCGAGAGGTCCGGACGCCGGCCGATACGGAGGCGGCGACCGGTGCCGAGGGCGGCGGGGTTCCGGCGCCCGTGCTCGCCGGAGCGGAGGGTGCGTATCTGCGGCCCGGCAACGCGACCCGGGTGCCCGGACTCCATCTCGCGGGCGGGTTCGCCCACCCCGGCGGCGGGTTGGCCCACGCCGGGATGTCCGGTGCGCTGGTGGCCGGACTGGTGGTGTCCGGGGCGGACTGGCGCGGCTCGGAGTGAACAGGGGCCGGGTCGCGGGGAGGGAATCCCCGGGACCCGGCCCGTACGGCGGCGGCGGCGGCGCTCAGTAGCGGTACTGCTGCCCGTCGTATCCCTGGCCGTGGCCCGGCTGTTGCTGGGTCGGCTGCTGCTGGGCCGGCGGGTGGGCGGTGTCGCCGTCGCGCTGCTGGGGGACCCAGACGCCGCCGGGCGGGGTGTCCATGTCGTACTGCGCCGAGGGCGCGTAGGCGTCGGCGGGGTAGGCCCCCGTCTGCCCCGCCCCGTACTGCTGCTGGGGCTGGGTCCCGTACTGCGGCTGCCCGTACGCGTCGTACTGCTCGTAGGCCTGCGGGCGGCTGCCGATGTAGGGGTCGGAATAGGCGGCGTACTGCCCCTGCCCGTAGTCGAATTGACCGTCGGGCGCGGGAGCGGGAGCGGTGTCGTACGGGGTCGCGGCCGGGAGGTACGCGGTGTCCTCGTAGCCGCCGTACTCCTGGACGGGCTGGTGGGCCGCGTTGGGGAGCAGGTCCGGGGCCTCGTCGTACGCGGGGATCTGCGGCAGGACGGCGGTCCCGTCGCCGGGCGCGGGGACGGGGGGCAGCGGCTCCGCCGCCGCGCCTTCGGCCTTGCGGCGGCGCCCGGCGCGCCCCTTCTTCTTCCCGTCCTTCTTCCCGTCGCCGGGTGCCCCGGAGGTGCCCTCGTCCTTGCCCTTGCGGACCGCCCAGCCCGCGGAGAACCCACGGCGGAACGAGAGCGTCACATAGGTCTGGCCGATCGCGAAGGCGATCGCGCCCACCGCGATGACCGGCACGGACGAGAGGACGACGCCCGCGACGACACCGAGGAAGCCGACGAAGGCCAGCAGGCGCCAGCGCAGTCGCGCCTTGTACTGCAGCAGCACCTCGCCGAGCAGCCAGAGTGCGACGACGCCGAACGCGATGTAGAGGACCGTCCAGCCCATTTACGCCCCTCTCGTGCGGCTGTTGCCGGGGAACAGCCGTCAGGACCGCTGGTGCAGTCCCAGATTCTCGTAGATTTCCAGCGTCGCCGTGGAGTGGTTCAGGGTAATGAAATGCAACCCGGGAATCCCCTCGGCCATCAGCCGTGAGCACAGCTCGGTGGCGTACTCGATTCCGATCGAGCGTACAGCCGCCGGATCGTCGCGCACCGCGAGGATCCGCTCGGCGAGCTCGGGCGGGAAGGCCGCGTTGCTGAGCTGGGCGAACCGCTCGATCTGCCGGACGTTGGTGACCGGCATGATCTCGGGGATGATCGGGGTCGCACAGCCCGCCGCCGCGACCCGGTCGCGGAACCGCAGGTAGTCCTCCGGGTAGAAGAACATCTGGGTGATCGCGAAGTCCGCGCCGGCCCGGCACTTGTCCACGAAGTGCCCGATGTCCGTTTCCCAGTCGGTCGAGCGGGGGTGCATCTCGGGGAAAGCCGCGACGCCGACGCAGAAGTCGCCGGACTCCTTGATGAGCCTGACGAGTTCGGCGGCGTAGCGGACACCCTCGGGGTGGCGCACCCACTCGCCCATGGGGTCACCGGGCGGGTCGCCGCGCACGGCGAGCATGTTGCGGATGCCCGCGTCGGCGTACTGGCCGATGATGTTGCGCAGTTCGGCCACGGAGTGGTTGACGGCCGTCAGATGGGCGACAGGCGTGAGCGTCGTGTCGGTCGCGATGCGCTCGGTCGCCCGCACGGTGCCCTCGCGGGAGGAGCCCCCCGCGCCGTAGGTCACGGAGACGAAGGTGGGGCCGACCGCCTCGATGCGGCGGATGGCGTTCCACAGCGTCCGCTCGCCCTTCTCGGACTTCGGCGCCGCGAACTCGAAGGAATAGGACTGCTCGCCGGAAGCGAGCAGCTCACGCACGGTGCGTGCGTGGTCTGTCCTGGTGGAGGCTGTGCCAAGGGCCATACCGGCAAGTTAACCAGCGGTTCCGCGGACCCCCAACCCACATTGGCGATATGACCGATTCGCCGGTCCTCTGTCCGCTTTCTGGACAGTTCATTCACACACCGTTGACGCTTCGCTGACCGTTTCCTGACCGGTCCGCCGGGGCGGGCGGCAGCGGGCCGCCGCCGCTCCGTCGCGCGGCGGCTACGCTCCGTGCGTGCGGAGGCGCTCGGCGAGCCGGGCCGTGGCCTCGGCCGGGTCGTCGGCCTCGGTGATCGCACGGACGACGACGACCCGTCGGGCGCCCGCGTCCAGCACCTCGTCCAGATTGGCCGCGTCGATGCCGCCGATGGCGAACCAGGGCCGCTCGGGCTTCAGCGCGGCGGCGTACCGCACCAGGGACAGGCCCGGGGCGTGCCGGCCGGGCTTGGTGGGGGTGGGCCAGCAGGGGCCGGTGCAGAAGTAGTCCACGCCGGGTTCGGCGATCGCGGCGGCCACCTCCGCCTCGGCGTGGGTGGAGCGGCCGATGAGCACGCCGTCGCCGAGGATGCGGCGGGCGGCGGGCACCGGCAGGTCGCCCTGGCCCAGGTGCAGCACCTGGGAGCCGATGGCGTGCGCGACGTCCGCGCGGTCGTTGACGGCGAGGAGCCTGCCGTGGCGGCGGGCCGCGTCGGCGAAGACGGCGAGGTGCTCCAGCTCCTCCCCCGCCTCCATGCCCTTGTCGCGCAGCTGGACGATGTCCACGCCGTTGGCGAGGACGGCGTCCAGGAACTCCGGCAGGTCGCCCTGGCGCTTGCGTGCGTCGGTGCACAGGTACAGCCGGGCGTCGGCGAGCCGCTCGCGTGCGGTGACGGACATCGGGTGATTCCCCCCGGGTCGGCGGTGCGCGGGCGGGGCGGTGCACAACCCCGTCGGCAGCGCCGTCCACGCGCACCGTCGTGCCGCTTCATCCAGTCAGGAGGAGAGGGCCGTGCGCGCGAGTTCCTCCCCATAAG
>NZ_JBSFWT010000101.1:0-24412 GCF_053594975.1 Streptomyces sp. NPDC002537 | reverse complement strand
CCGCGGCCGCCGGCCGCCCCCGCCGCAGGCGGCAGACGGCCCGCGGCCGGGGGTCCGGGGCACGCACCCCGGTTTCGGGAAGGGGCGGGGCTGGGGAAAGGCCCGCCCCCGGGGGCACCTCCTGGGGGTCCCCCCGGACGGAGTCTGGGGGAGGTAGCTGGGGGAGCAACGGCCCCCCACCCAGACCCGCCATCACCCCCGCAGGGTCCGCGACGGCGACTCCCCGTACTTCTCCAGGTACAGGCCCGCGAAGCGGCCGAGGTTGCAGAACCCCCAGCGGCAGGCGACAGCCGAAACGGTGACGGCAGGGTTGCCGCGCCCGGCGAGCAGGTCATGGCGGGCACGCCCGAGCCGCACCTCGCGGAGATACCCGAGCGGCGTCGTCCCCAGATGCCGCCGGAACGCCTCCTGCAGGGACCGCGGGCTGACGCGGCCCGCCAGTGCGAGGTCGGCGAGGGTGAGCGGCTGGTCGGCCCGCTCCTCCGCGAGGGCCATGGCCCGCCGCACCGCCCCGTGCGCGACGACGCCCGGCCGCTGCGCGTCCACGCCGTCGGTGATCAGCCGGTAGGTCTCCATGAGCAGGGCGGCGGTCGTCTGGGTGAGGTGGGAGGCGACCAGCGGGCTCGTCCGGGCGACGCCCTCGCCGAGGACCTCCCGGTGCACCGCGGCGGAGATGCCCGCCCAGGTCCTGGCGGCCGCCGGGGAGATCGGGCCGCCGAGCCCGAAGCGCGTCCGTACCGGCCCGTCCACGCCGAGCGCGTCGGCCGCCGCCTGTTCCACGGTCTCCCGCGCGAGCCGGACGGTCGTCATGCGCGCGCCGGGCGCCCAGTGCACCTGGAACTGGCGGTAAGGGTCGAGCACATACGTCTCCCCGGTCTCCACGATCCGCTCCTCCCGGCCCGGGGAGACCACCTTCACCCTGCCCCGCACCAGCTTGCAGACGAGGAGGTACGAGTCGAGGGGCTGGGGTGCCACCAGGGTCTCGGCGCCGTACTGGAGACCGGACACGGTGACACCGGGGAAGCTGCCCTCCGCGTACCAGGCGGAGAAGTCCGCGGGATCGCCGAGCACGCTGAGTTCGTAGGGGCTGTAGGCGGAGCTGATGATCTCGCGGGTCTCGTCGAGATCATTGCTGAGCACGAGCGTGCGCATGTTGCCGGGGGCTTCCGGCCCCACTCCGGGTTCGGTCATCAGGCGTTCCTCGGGAGTCCCGCGTTCTCCGGCCAGGAGCCGCGTTTGACGAGTAGCCGACAGGTCGGCCCGTTAGTACCGTTCTGCTTGTCCGCAGTCAAGGCTGAGGCTTTCCCCAGAGCTGTTTCGGGACAGACCGGTCGCCCTGCGCGGATACGGCCCTGGATTCACGGGGGACATCCAGGGCCGCGTTCCACACTGGAGGGGTGCCCCGCCGTCAGCGGACAGACGGCGGGGTTCTCTGCGTGCGCCGTCTCTGCGTGCGCCGACGGCCGGGCCGTCAGCCCTTGACCGCGCCGCCCAGCGCGAAGCCGCCGCCGAGCCGCCGGGAGATCAGGGCGTAGAGCAGGATCACCGGCGTCGAGTAGAGGATCGAGAACGCGGCGAGCTGCCCGTAGGCGACCTGGTCGTTGCTGCCGAAGAACGTGAAGATGCTGACGGACGCCGGGAGTTGGTCAGGGGTCAGCAGCAGCATGAAGGGCACGAAGAAATTGCCCCAGAGCATGATGAAGCTGTAGATCGCCACCACGGCCGCCCCCGGCCCCATCAGCGGCAGGATCACCCGGACGAGTGCCTGGAGTCTGCTCGCGCCGTCCGTCCACGCGGCCTCCTCCAGTACGGCCGGGACGCCGTCCATGAAGTTCTTCATCAGCCAGATGGCGAAGGGGAGTTGGGCCGCCGCCATGAAGAGGGCCGTGCCGTAGAGGGTGTCGATGAGGTCGATCCGTACGAACAGGCCGTAGACGGGCACCATGACCGCCGTGATCGGCAGGCAGGTGGTGAACAGCACCGTCAGCAGGTAGGGCCGGGCGAAGCGGGATCTGAACCGCGACAGCGGGTAGGCGGCGAGCGCCGCGCACACCATGGTCAGCGCGGTGGCCGCGCCGCACAGCAGCAGACTGTTGAGCATCGGCCGGAAGGTGATCTCCTCGTTCAGCACCGCGTCGAAATTGCCGAGGGTCGGGCCGGCCGGCGCCTTCACGGTCAGCCCCGCCCGGTCGTCGACGGACGCGAGCAGCAGCCAGACGAGCGGTACGGCGAACGCGGCGGCCAGGACGAACAACGCGGCGTCGGCGGCGAGCCGTTGCCGGGTACGGCGGGTGAGCAGCGGGGGCATGGCACCTCCGTACGCGGACGGCTGTACGTACCTTCCGGTTAGTACCCACTTTTTCAGGACTCCCTAGCAGGCACACACACCGAACAGAAGTATTTTTCCGGCCACATGGCCGAATTATCACCGAACGGTTAATTCCGCACAAAGACCGTCTTGTGTTTTCGCCTCACCCTTGTACGGACAACTATCCGTGCGATACACATGCGCCTTGTGAGGTCAGTGCGACACATGTGGTTCACGAGATTCACAAGGCTTCATAAAAGAAAGGACACCGATGCCGAATAATCCCCTGCCGGAGACACTGGCAGTATTGCGCTCGCGCAGTGTGCTGCGAAATTATGCGCCGGATCCGGTCGACGACTCGCTGATCGAGCAGATGCTGGAAGGCATGCTGGCGGCGCCGACCGCTTCCAACAGGCAGGCATGGTCCTTCACGGTGGTGCGGAACCCGGACCGCGTCAAACTCCTCAGGGCATTCTGCCCGGGGATCATCGGAACTCCGGCGTTCATCGTCGTGGCATGTGTCGACCGGCGGCTGACGGACAAACTCTCCGGCGTCGTCTCGCGGAAGATCTACGAGACGTCGAAGCTGTGCGTGGCCATGGCCGTCGAGAATCTGCTCCTGTCCGCACATGCCCTGGGACTCGGCGGGTGTCCGGTGAGCAGCTTCCGGGAGGACATCGTGCGGCTGCTGCTGAATCTCCCGGACACGATCGAGCCGATGCTGGTGGTTCCCGTCGGCCGACCCGCGCAGGCACCCACCCCCTCCGACCGTCGCGACAAGAACGAGGTGATCAGCTATGAAATCTGGGGACGAGGCAATGCCGCAGGCTCAGCTGCATAAGGAGATAGCCCTGCTGGCCGCCTACCTGCTGAGCAGCGGGCGGGGGCTCGTGGAGGAACCGGCCGACTACGGCATCTACCGCTGCACGGATGCCGCCCGCCGGACGCTGAGAATCCTGGAGGAGGCCGGGGCGGGCACTCCTCGGCTTTCCGAGATCCGGCAGCGCCTGGACGATGTCATGTTCTCCCCCATGGGAGGCGATATGAATCTTCCCGAAATCCTGGACGAGCTGTGCCTGAAAATGGCCACCGCATTGAATGAATCCATACCGTCCTGAGGAGTTGAGGAACCCTGGCGTGCAGCCCTCCACATCCCCGGACATGCAGGTGGTCCCGCTCAGCGATGAGTGCCGGGCCATCTGGCAGCGCGGCGAACACGCGCTCGTCGGGATCAGCGCGGGAAACAGCTATTTCAACCAGGACCGCATCACCGCACTGCTGGAGTGGGCGGGGCGTTCCTTCGCCCGGGTTGATGTCGTCTATGTCGACACGAACATCGACGCGATGCTCATCGCGGACGGCCGGAGCCCGGAATACGCCGCGAAGTCGGTGAAGAGCACACTGAAGGACGTGCGGCGCAGGATCCGGCGATCCCTGGAAAGACTGGGCCCCGAAGCCGAGCGCTTCCACGTACGCGCACTCTCCGAACTCATGGACCTGCCGGCGTACCGGGCCGTGCGCGGCCGGACGGATCAGGCCCTGCGGGACGACCGGGACTTCTCCGCGATCTGCGAGGAAATGGTGCGCCAGGTCGTCCTGCACCGGCCCGGCGGTGACGACAGCATCACCGCGGAACACCTGCGGGCCGGCCTGGACTACGTCAAGGCCGAGGCCCCCCTCCTCGCGGACTCCCCGAGCATCTTCGGAGCCCCCTCGTCGGTGGTCCTGTACCACCTGAAGATGCCGATGGCCGAACATCTCGCCCTGCGCAAGGGCGAATTCCATGCCGCACGGGACCAGGGCTACGTCGTCGTCAGACCGTCCTCGCTGGGCGACGTCACCGGGTGAGAACCCTGAACTCCTGTCCGCGCTCTGGCTGTTGACGGTCCGGCGCGCGGCCCCAAAGACGTGGTGCCCGGCCTCTTAGAAGCCGGGCACCACGTCTTTACCTGAAGGCCGTGCCGTCAGAGCAGCCCACGATCGATGAAGTCATAGGCTTCTTCCATGGAGGTGAAATCGCACTCCCCCGTATCGAGGTCGACGCAGATCGGCCAATTTCCGCCGAGTTGAGCGTCCTCGTTGCCGTGATCGAGGAATTCGATCCGGTCGTAGGGCGCAATGAACCGGTCACCCTCGACGAAGCAGTCCTCCAGGATGAGACGCACATTGCTGGACGGCCAAGTCTGGCTCTGCTCAACCAGGAACCTCTCGGCTCGCTCCTGGGCTTCCTTGCGATCAAGCATGTCAGTTGGTCCTCATGAGGAAGTAGTATCGGAACCGTGTATCGGCGGGGTCCGCCCGTCCTGTCTGGAAATCGAGGAAGACTACCTTGCCGTCGACATTCACTACGTTGAAGTAGTGTCCCATGCCGCGGTTCGGCCACGCGCCGACGATTCCTCGCGCTCCAGGTCCCCAGCTGAGCATGTCCTTGACGACTGAGTTCAGTCCGCCCTTCTGCACGAAGGGGCGTCCAGTCAGTTCTGCGACCTCCTCACGAGTCATCGGGTGATTAGCGCCGGGCACCGAGTTGGGGTTTTTGCCCGCCATGAGGTCATCACCAGCAGTCGCGCACAACCCACAGTTCACCCGCCCACCTTCAGGGTTGATGCGCTCCATCGACGACAAGTGCTCCGGCGTGTAGTACGGAAGCCCGAATCGGGTCTCACTCCTGCCCCCGTAGTAACGTCCACCAGTCGGCGGGAAGACCGCGTCCTTCTGCCAGCCCCGCAGCCCGCCGAGCCCTGTGGCAGCGATTTGCATCGCAAGGTCATCGGCAGCCCGGCTGTAGGTGTCGTAGAGCGCCTCACAGCCTTGGTCGCGGAACATCTCCGCGGCTCGGTAGAGCCGGTACGCGGGACGGACGGGAAGGTACTTGTCGACGAAGCCGCCTGCCCCGCCGTTCTTCCCGGTGAAGGCGTTGAAGATGTCTCCGACGAATTCAAACGGGAGCTTGAGGCCCTCCACGAAGCCACTGCCGAAGACCTTGGCGCCTTCGCTGAACGACTTGATGTGGTCGTCGTTGGGGTCGTCCGGGGTCCAGCCGGTGGGGTCGGTGTACCGGGTCGGCGCGTTGGCCGCGTACGGGTAGGCCGAGCTATAGGGCTGGCCGACAGGAGCGGGAGCCGGATCGGTGCTGGTGAGGCGTCCCGTGGCCGGGTCGTAGTTACGGGCCCGGAGGTAGTAACCCGCGGCATTGGTCGTCGGCTCCCGGTACGCACCCGTGTATCCGAAGGGGTTGGCCGGTGGCTTCGCGGTGGCGTTGGTCTGGCCGGCTTCGCCGAACGCGGTGTAGGCGTAGCTGGTCTGGAGGTTACCACTGGCGTCCGTCAAATCGGTGACGGAGCCGAGCAGGTCCCGGTGGTGGTAATAGGTGCTACCGCCCGTGACCTCCGCCTGTATCTGACCGCGCGGGCTGTACCGGTATTCGGCCTGTAAGGCGCCGTTGCCGTCGTAGTCCGCAGTTGCCAGGGGCAGGGCGTTGTTGATGTCCCAGGCAGTGGTGCGCTGTAGTCCGCTGCCGTCTTTGGACGCTGTGGTTCGGTTGCCGTCGGCGTCGTAACCGTACGAGTAGGCGGTCCCGCCCGACAATGCCTTGATCAGGCGGTTGTTGGCGTCATAGGCGAAGGTGTCACCACCTGCGCCGGTCTGATTCCCGTCGGCGTCATAGGTGAAGTCGCGGCTTGCGGAGCCCGTGACCGATTGAGTGAGCTGGTCGGCGTCGTCGTACTTGTAAGTAGTGCTGACGCCTGCCTGGTTCTGCGACTGCCGGTTGCCGACCTGGTCGTAGCTGTAGCTCGTGGCCGCTGTGAGATCCGGGCACGAGTCCGACTTCGTGGTGGACGAGCATTCGGTGATCAGTCGGCCGACGGAGTCGTAGCCGTAATATTGATAGCCGGCCGGTTTGCCTGCACGAGTGACGTCGATTCGGACCGGCTGTCCTGCATCATCGAGGGCTTGCGACCAACTCGCGAGTACCGACTGCCCCTTGACATTGCTGACAGAGGTAAGACGGCCGGCGTTGTCATATGCGCGCTTCTCTACGTAGCCGTTGGCCGCGGGCAGCGCGCTCGTCGTCAGGTGACCGTCAAGGTCGTAGGCGTAGCCGATAGTTCCTGAGGCCGTCGTCTCCGAGGTTCGCAGACCGTCCCCGTCGTAGCCGTAGTGGATGGTGTTGGTCGCTATCGCGGACTTCGGCAGGGTCCAGTGGTGCCAGGCGACATCGAGGCAGTCCCAAGTGGTGATGGGCGTGCCCAGGGTATTGGTGCCGTTCGAGATCTCCATGCACTTGCCACCCGCCGCATTCACGAGTGCGCCGTCGTCGCGGAAGGTCCAGCGCTGGAGAGCGTCATTGGAGCAGGTGTTGAGCTTGACCTGTGCGCCCTTGTTGGAGCTGGTCGCGGCTGCGCACTTGCCCAGGGCCTTCAGATGGGCACCGTCGTAGGACCACTGCTGGGCCGGCACTCCGGCACAGGTCCACGACTGAATGGCCGTGCCGTCCTTCGTCTGCCCGTTGTCCACATCCACGCACAGGCCATTGACACCCACCACCGCACCCGTCGGACGCGGGAGGGTCCAGTGATGCCAAGCGGCGGCGAGACAGTCCCAGGTCGTGATGGGCGTGCCCAGGGTGCTGGTGCCGTTCGAGATCTCCATACACTTGCCGCCCGCGGCATTGATCAGCTCGCCATTGTCGCGGATCGTCCAGCGCTGAAGAGCATCGTTGGAGCAGGTGGCCAGCTTGACCTGTGCGCCCCGGCCCGGACCGGTCGCGGCGGCGCATTTGCCCAGGGCCTTCAGGTGGGCACCGTCATAGGTCCACTGCTGAGCGGGAACTCCGGCGCAGGTCCACGACTGGATGGCCGTGCCGTCCTTCGTCTGCCCGTTGTCCACATCCACGCACAGACCATTGACACCCACCACCGCACCCGTCGGGCCGGCGCTTCCGATGTCGCTGGTCCGCTCGGTGATGCGCCCCATGTCGTCGTAGGCGTAGGAGAAGACGCCCTTGCCCGTGCTGGGGGTGACTGCCGTCAAATGGCCGGCAGCGTCGTAGTCCAGGGCGCGGGTGCCGGTGCCGTCGGTGACGGAGCGGCGCTGACCGATCGCGTCATAGGCCACGGTCACGGTCGGCGTGTTGTCGGTATAGGTGGTGACGCGGGGTAGACCGCGAGCGTCGAAGTCGGTCCTGGCCGTGACGCCGCGGGCGTTGGTGACGGCGGTGCGGTTGCCGCTCTCGTCGTAGCCGTAGGTCTTCTGGCGGCCGAGCGGGTCGGTGACGGAGGTCTGCCGTCCCGCGTCGTCGTACCCGTAGGTGGTCGTATGTCCGTTGGGGTCCTTGCGTGTCGCGAGGTCACCGGCCGTGCTGTACGTGTACCGGGTGGCAGCGCCGTCCGGGCCGGTGACGGCGGCGACGCGGCCGAGGTCGTCGTAGTCGGTCTTGGTCGTTCGGCCCAGTTCGTCCGTGGCCGACACGGCACGGTTCGTCGCGTCGTAAGCGGTGCTGGTCGACTTGCCCAGCGGATTGGTCGCCTTGGTCTCGTTGCCCGCGGGGTCGTAGGTGTAGGAGGTGGTGAACTGCGCCGCGTCCGCACCGCTGGTGTTGCCGCGAGGGTCGACCTGAGTGGCCGTGCGGCCGTCGTCGTCGTAGGACCAGGTGGTCGTGCGCCCTTCCGGGCTTGTCGTCCTCGTCCGGTGACCATCGGCGTCGTAATCAAACGACGTGACTTTGCCGAGCGGATCGGTCGAGGTCGCCGGCAGTCCCGTGTCGGTGTAGCTGTGGCGTGTGATGTTGCCGAGGGGATCAGTGGACGTCAGGACGTTGTCATTGGCGTCGTATGTCGTGCTGCTGGTCTGCCCGAGCGCGTCGGTGACCGAGACGAGACGGCCCAGTGCGTCGTAAGCGGAAGTGGTCACGGCCCCCGTGGGGTCGGTCACCTTCGTGCGGTTGCCGTTGGCGTCGTAGCCATAGCTCGTGGTGTAGGCAGCGGCATTGGCCCCGGAGACGTTGCCACGTGGCGAGACCACACTGATCAGCCGGTTCGCCTTGTCATAGGTGTAGGTCGTCCGGTTGCCGAGCGCATCGGTGACCGAGGCGAGGTTTCCGTTGGCGTCATAGGCGCGAGTCTGCTTCTTGCCGGCCGGGTTGGTGGTTTCCGTGAGGCGGCCGGAACTGTCGTAGGCGTACGCAGTGACGCGCCCTGTCGAGTCCTTCACGGAGACGAGACGGCCGGCTCCGTCATAGCCGTAGGTGGTTGTGTGTCCCAGAGGATCCGTTGCTGTGCCGAGGAGGCCGCGCCCGTCGTAGGTGTAGGTCGTGGTGAAGGCGGCAGGGTCGGCGCCTGCGACGTTGCCACGCGGATCGGTCATCCCTGTGACCCGGCCGGCGGCGTCGTAGCGGAAGGTCGTCTTCTCGCCGAGCGGCGTCGTCACCGCAGTGCGGTTGCCCGCCGCGTCATAGGCATAGGCCGTTGCCTTGCCTCGTGGTGTGGTGACGCTCGCAAGAGCGCCTTGCTCCGTGTACGCGTAAGCGGCCGTGCCGCCCGCAGGGTCCTTGCTGGATACGACCCGATTGGCCTTGTCATAGGCGTACGTTGAGGCCTTGCCCCGGCCATCGGTGTGACTGGAGACATTCCCCTGGGCGTCATAGGTCCAGGTCTCTGCCAGCCCCACCGCAGAGGGGGATCTCCGCGTGATCAGACGACCGGCCGCGTCGTACGTCATCTCCGTCGTGCTGCCGGACGCGTCCGTGATGGAGACGGGGTGCAGGTTCCGGTCGTAGCTGTACGAGACCTTGTCACCGTACGGGTTGACGCTCTCCAGCAGCACGTTGCCGGAGTACACATCGGTCCAGACTCCGCCGTTCGGGTCCGTCACATGGGACTCGCGCTTGTTGTCCCAAGCGAACGTCGATGTCTTGCCCGAGCCATCGGTCTGGGAGGTGACTCGGCCCGAAGCGTCGTACGTGTTCGAGACTTTGCCGCCTCCGCGCCCGGTGGCGGTGGCGAGCCGCTTGTTGGAGTCGTAGGTATATGTGGTGGACTTGCCGACTTGGTCCTTCACCGATGTCAACAGCCCGTCGGTGAAGCCATAGGAGACCGACGTGCCGTCGGGCAGTGCCACCTTGGTCAGCAGCCCCGAACCGTCCAGGGTGAACGAGACCGTGCGCCCCGCCGCGTCCTTGACCGATGCGAGTCGCCCGGACGAGTAGGCCAGCGTAAGTCCTTGGCCGCCGGCGCCCGTAATGGAGGTCAGCTGACCTGAGGAACCGAACGTCCGCCGAGTTCCATCAGGATTGGTGACCGCGTACGTCGCCCCCGCCTTGGTGAGCAGCAGTGACGAGCCTGCTGGAGTCGCATAGCTGCCGCCCCCTTGGTCCTTGAACACCACCCGAGCACCGTCCGCGTCCTGAAGCGTGGCGCTGTTGCCTGCGGCGATCGTCAACTTGGAATCGAAGGGAGTCGACCAGCCCCTGCCCAGCAGCCCGGCCTCGGCCGAGTCGGACCGATAGGCGCGGTCCAACGAGAACGGAGTGCCGACGCTCACCAGGGCAGCATCCGTGCTTCGGTCGTAGAACGCTCCAGTGGCGGTGTTCACCGGATCCGCGCGGCGTGCCTGCCCGTAGCAGTTGCAGAGTCCGGCCTGCGCCCCAGGGATGTCCGGGGTGTAGAAGGCTTGGACGAACGGCGACGTCGTCCCTCCGGGGCTCCCGGAACCACCCGTCCCTTCCAGGAAGATCCAGGCGTAGTACTTCTTGCCGTCCTGGAGATGTCCACCGTTCAGTGAAGAACTCCACCAGAAGCACTGGTCGGCAGGGTACTGATTGGACGACCACCAGCCGTAGCACCAAGCCCCGTTCTCCAGGTATTTCCCCGTCGGGTCGTCGGTCGAGCGCTTGATCTCCTGCTGATGTACCGGGTACTTGTTCTCGTCCATGATGTACAGCCACAGCCCAGAGACGGACGAAGCGCTGACCGACGAGAACTTCGCCTGCCCGCCGATCGACAACATGCCTGGATAGGCAGTCGCGTAGGCGGAGACCCAGTCCGGATTGGGCACCCCTGCCGCAGCGCGCGCAGCCAGGCCCTGTGCAGGCTTCGCCGCCGGCCCGATCTTCAGCGGTTTGTCGGGCTTCGGCGCAGGCTCTGCGGGTAGCCGCGGGGGCCTCGGCTTGAGGAACTCGCGCATCGGCGAGTAACTCCCCTGCGAACTGTGCATCTGCGCCTTGCGCTGCGCCAAGGTCATTGCCTTGGGCGGCTTTGGCAGGTCCTTCGCCGTGCGTGGCGCAACAGCGGACACGGTCTGCTGTCCGTGTCGATCGACTGCCGCCCCGGCCCAGGCCGTGTCGGCGACCCCCACGGTTGCAAGTAATGCACATGTCAAGATGATGACAAGACTTCGCCGCATGGATCTGAACATGACTCACCCCACCCTCTTCCCATAAAGAACAGGGGGATCATCCATCACATAGGGGTGGGTGCGGACTGAAACTGGAACAGATGACCGAGAGTGTGCATTGCGGTCGGCTCAGAGCACCCGCAGGTTCAGTAATCCTCTTGGCACGGCGATCCATTTTGGCTGGAACTCGCCGGATGAGGCGTGACTCAGCCGCCGGCCGCAACCCCTACCGGCACGCCCCGCTCCCACAGCTCTTCGGCGTGCTCGGCGAATCGGGAGAACATCCCGCCGTCACCTTGGCGGCGCAAGTGCAGCAGCGGGGAATCGTGCCCGACGAGCCGTGCCAGATGCGGGGTCACCAAGAGCTCGTCGTCAAAGCGAAAGACGGAGAGCGAGATGTGGTTGACCGCGTCCGCAGGAGCGGAGAAACGGGCCTCCACCCCGCCCGCCGCACCCAGCTTTCCCAGATGCTCCAAGGTGATCCTGATGCGCGTGGAAACCGTCAGCGCGACGTCTTCGAGCTGCTCGCGCTGGCGCGTGACGTCTCCTTCCGGGTCGCCCAGGAGGAAGCGCACCCGGCATCCCTTGCCTGCCTTGCGGCGCAGAGTGCCGACGAAGTCGGGCTGGTCCAGCCAGAGGAAGTAATTCGTGTATCCGGCGAAGAAGAGATCCTGAGCAGAGCTCTCGATCAGCCCTCCCCACACCGTGGACGGACACGCGGACCGGTAGGAATAGCTGTGGACCAGTTCCCTGTCCGTACCGGTCTTGATGCGATCCTTCACGGATTTCGGCCACAGCATCTCTTCGTCAACTCCCAGTTCGGCGCAGGCGTCTTGGCGGTTCTTCCGATGCGGGATCAACTCCGCGTCGTTCAGCCACCGCTCCACGGTCTTGCCGGACACCCCGACTCTCATGGCCAGCTCGCGAGGGGTGAGACCGGCGTCGGCCATAGCCGATCGCAGAGCAGTGTTCAAGACCCGGCCTCCAGACGTTTGGGACGTCTTCCACGCTAGCGCCGAAACAGCCCAACTGTCCGGGATTCAGAGCCGATACGTCCTTCTTGGGATTCGACGATGCCCCTGTGCCACCCGAGGCCGGATGAGAAAGGGCAGACAATGAACGACACATCTGATATGGAGAAGCGCGATGCCGCCCTCCGCGACAAGGTCCGCGAGACCAACAGGCGCAGCGCCGGGAGCCGTACGTGATCGCCGTCGCGCACGCTTCCGCCGGGCCCCGCACGATCGTCAAAGGGGACGCCAAGAGCTGCCGCACATGCCGTCGGCTGGACGACGCCCGCGCCGCAGCCTGGGCGAGACGGGACACCGCCGCCGAGGCGGCCTGCGCCGAGCACGCCATGCGGCACTACTACGACGTACACCGGGTGAGCCCATGAAGACGGCCGACACCTGGTGCCTCACCTGCGCACGACTCACCCTCGCCCGCGCCGCCGCCCTCCGCTGCGGCGAGCCTCAAAGAGTGAGTGCGGTCGACGCCGATCTGCGACGCCACCAAGGCGAAGCGCATTCCGGCACCTCGGTCCCGGCCCCACGCCACCCCCGCCACTGAGACAGCAAGCACAAACGCCGGACGGGCTGGAGTGATCCAGCCCCTCCGCCTCGTCCACCACTCGTCGAGCCACGCCCAGCGGCATACTGGCCCCATGCCGACACCGCAGACGCCGGAGCTCCCCGACATCCCGCGCAGCATCGGCGGGATCGCTGCCGCCCTTGAGGCTCACTGGCAGGACAAGTTCTGGGACGACGTACGCCGCATCCACGACGGGATCTCCGCCCGTATGACCATTGATGACTGGTGGAGGCAGGCGGTCGTCGACACCGCCGGCAGCGACACGGCGAAGCGCGCCGCGCTGGAGGACGCCGCCGACCTGCACCTGATCGCGCTCGCCAAAGCCGACAGCGACGGCACCGTCATGAGCCATGAAGAGGCCATGACGGTCTTCGACCAGGCGCAGGCGTCGTGAGGTACACGCTGATCTGGGCCAACGACACAGCCCGCAAGCTGCGGGAACTGCGTCAACGCGACGGGGACGCGGTCAAGCCGTTCCACGACGCCGTCAACGGCCTTGTCCGCGATCCCCGCCCGTCGGCCGCTGTGCAGATGGGCGGGACGGATTCCTACCGGTTGCACATCGGCGAGTACCGGGCCCTGTACGAGATCAGCGACAGCCGGGTGTCCGTAACCGTGCTGATGATCGGCAACAGCCCGGTCCGGTGATCCCCCACCGTGACAACCGTGAACGGGCACAAAAACGCCGGACGGGCTGGAGAGATCCAGCCCGTCCGGCGTTCGGAGCGCAGAAGGTCAGGTCACTAGAAGACCGACTCCGCCTCGTCCATCCGGTTCTCCGGCACCCGCTTGAGCTCGGTGACCGCGTCCGCGAGCGGGACCATCTGGATGTCCGTGCCGCGCAGCGCGGTCATCATGCCGAACTCGCCGCGGTGCGCGGCCTCGACCGCGTGCCAGCCGAAGCGGGTGGCGAGGACGCGGTCGTACGCGGTGGGGGTGCCGCCGCGCTGGACGTGGCCGAGGATGACCGGGCGGGCCTCCTTGCCGAGGCGGTTCTCCAGCTCGGCGGCGAGCTTGGTGCCGATGCCGGCGAAGCGCTCGTGGCCGAACTGGTCTATGGCGCCCTTGGCGTAGTCCATGGAGCCCTCCGCCGGGTGGGCGCCCTCGGCGACGCAGATGACGGCGAACTTCTTGCCGCGCGCGAAGCGTTCCTCGACCATGGAGACCAGGTCGGCGACGTCGAAGGGGCGCTCCGGCAGGCAGATGCCGTGGGCGCCGCCGGCCATGCCGGACTCCAGGGCGATCCAGCCCGCGTGGCGGCCCATGACCTCGACGACCATGACGCGCTGGTGCGACTCGGCGGTGGTCTTCAGCCGGTCGATGGCCTCGGTGGCGACGCCGACGGCGGTGTCGAAACCGAAGGTGCGGTCGGTGGAGGAGATGTCGTTGTCGATGGTCTTCGGGACGCCGACGACCGGCAGGCCCGCGTCGGAGAGCATCTTGGACGCGGTGAGCGTGCCCTCGCCGCCGATGGGGATGAGCACGTCGATGCCGAGGTCGCGGGCGAGTTCCTTGGAGCTCTCGCAGGCCTCGCGCAGCCGGGCGCGCTCCAGGCGGGAGGAGCCGAGGATGGTGCCGCCCCGGGCGAGGATGCCGCTGACCGCGTCGAGGTCGAGCTTGCGGTGGCGGCCCTCGAGCAGGCCCTTGAAGCCGTCCTCGAAGCCGATCACCTCGTCGTTGTGGCCGACGACCGCGCGGTGCACCACCGAACGGATGACAGCGTTCAGGCCGGGGCAGTCGCCGCCTGCGGTGAGGACTCCGATGCGCATCTGGCTGTGTCTCCTGCTCGCTACTGGTACATGTGAGCCGAACCGATTGTTTCACGGGCCGGGGGGTAGTGCCGCACCCCTTCCGGGAGGCAGTGCCGCTTCCCTTGACCGGCCTGCTGACGAGCGCCTTATCCACGGTCGCAGGTATTGTCAAGAGGGCAAGCCCACCATATCGGGTATTTTTTTACCGCATAAACACGGCGATGGAGCAAGGAGAGCACGCGTGACGCGCAGCGTGTACGTGACCGGGACCGACCGGGGTGACGGCCGCCAGGTCATCGAGCTGGGAGTCATGGAGCTCCTCACCCGCCATGTCGACCGGGTGGGTGTCTTCCGCCCGCTCGTCCACGGTGACGGCCCGGACCGGCTGTTCGACCTGCTGCGGTCCCGCTACCGGCTGAGCCAGTCGCCGGAGAGCGTGAACGGCATGTCCTACGGCGACGCCTCCGCCCTGCAGGCGGAGCGGGGCACCGACGAGCTGGTCGCGGCCCTCGTCGAGCGCTTCCTGGCCGTGGCCCGGGAGTACGAGTACGTGCTGGTGCTCGGCACCGACTACGTGGGCTCCAACCTGCCCGACGAGCTGGCGCTGAACGCGCGTCTGGCGAACGAGTTCGGCGCCTCGGTGATCACGGTCGTCGGCGGCCAGGACCAGGACGCCGAGTCCGTACGGGCGGAGTCCCGCAACGCCTACCGCGCCTACGAGGCGCTGGGCTGCGACGTGGTCGCGCTCGTCGTCAACCGGGTCGCCCCGGCCGACCGCACGGCCGTCGCCGAGCGGCTCGCCGCGAGCCTGCCCGTGCCGTGCTACGCGCTGCCCGAGGACGCCTCGCTGTCGGCGCCGACCGTGGCGCAGATCGTCCACAAGCTGGGCGCCGAGGTGCTGCTCGGCGACGACGCCGGGCTCAACCGCGACGCCCGCGACTTCGTCTTCGGCGGCGCGATGCTGCCCGCGTTCCTTCCCGCGCTGACCGAGGGCTGCCTGGTGGTGACCCCCGGCGACCGCACGGACCTGATCATCGGCGCGCTGGCCGCGCACAGCGCCGGCGCCCCGCCGATAGCCGGCGTGCTGCTCACCCTCGACGAGCGGCCGGGCCCGGACATCCTGGCGCTGGCGGGCCGGCTGGCCCCGGGCACGCCGGTGATCTCGGTGCCGGGCGGTTCCTTCCCCACGGCCCAGGAGCTGTTCGCGATCGAGGGCAGGCTGAACGCCGCCTCGCCGCGCAAGTCCGAGACGGCCCTCGGCCTCTTCGAACGCCACGTGGACACCGTGGAGTTGACGAACCGCATCTCCGTGGCCCGGTCCGTCCGCGTCACCCCGATGATGTTCGAGCACGAGCTGATCGAGCGCTCCCGCTCGGCCCGCCGCCGCGTGGTGCTGCCCGAGGGCACCGAGGAGCGCGTGCTGCGCGCCGCGGACGTGCTGCTGCGCCGCGACGTCTGCGACCTCACCCTGCTGGGCGGGACGGACGCGATCCGCAAGCGCGCCGGTGAGCTGGGCATCGACCTGGGCGAGGCGCAGCTCATCGACCCGCAGACCTCCGAGCTGCGCGAGCGCTTCGCCGAGATCTACGCCAAGGCCCGCGCCCACAAGGGCATGACCGTCGAGCTGGCGCACGACGTGGTCGCCGACGTGTCGTACTTCGGCACGCTGATGGTCCAGGAGGGCCTGGCCGACGGCATGGTCTCCGGCGCGGTGCACTCGACCGCGGCCACCATCCGCCCCGCCTTCGAGATCATCAAGACGGCGCCGGGCGCGCAGATCGTCTCCTCGGTGTTCTTCATGTGCCTGGCCGACCGGGTGCTCGTCTACGGCGACTGCGCGGTCAACCCGGACCCGAACGCCGAGCAGCTCGCGGACATCGCCATCCAGTCCGCGACGACGGCCGCCCAGTTCGGTGTGGAGCCGCGGATCGCGATGCTGTCGTACTCCACCGGCACCTCCGGTTCCGGTGCCGACGTCGACAAGGTGCGCCGGGCCACCGAGCTGGTCCGGGAGCGCCGCCCCGACCTGCTGGTCGAGGGCCCGATCCAGTACGACGCCGCCGTGGACGCCGCCGTCGCCGCGACCAAGCTCCCCGGCTCCGAGGTCGCGGGCAAGGCCACCGTGCTGGTCTTCCCCGACCTCAACACCGGCAACAACACCTACAAGGCCGTGCAGCGCTCGGCGGGCGCCGTCGCGGTCGGCCCGGTCCTGCAGGGTCTGCGCAAGCCGGTCAACGACCTGTCGCGCGGCGCCCTGGTCCAGGACATCGTCAACACCGTGGCGATCACCGCGATCCAGGCGCAGGGCGAGCAGCGCCCCTGACGGCCGTTACTGTCGGTACGGGGGCCTGCCCGGCCCCCGTACCGGCCGTTCCCCCCAGACCACCGCACACGACCCGGAAAGCCCTTCATGACTGCCAACCCCACCCGAGTCCTCGTCCTCAACTCCGGCTCCTCGTCGGTCAAGTACCAGCTGCTCGACATGGCCGACAGCACCCGGCTGGCCGTCGGTCTGGTCGAGCGCATCGGTGAGGAGACCTCCCGTCTCGCGCACACCCCGCTCGCGACGGGCGGCGCCAGGCGCGAGCGCGAGGAGCCCATCGCCGACCACGAGGCCGCGCTGAAGGCCGTCGCCCAGGAGCTGGCCGCGGACGGGCTCGGTCTGGACTCGCCGGAGCTGGCCGCGATCGGGCACCGGGTCGTGCACGGCGGCCAGAAGTTCACCGCCCCGACCGTGATCACCGACGAGGTGCTGGCGGAGATCGAGCGGCTGATCCCGGTGGCCCCGCTGCACAACCCGGCCAACATCACCGGCATCCGCACCGCGCAGGCGCTCCGCCCCGACCTGCCACAGGTCGCGGTCTTCGACACCGCCTTCCACACCACGATGCCGGAGGCCGCGGCCCGCTACGCGATCGACGTGGAGACCGCCGACGCGCACCGTATCCGCCGCTACGGCTTCCACGGCACCTCGCACGCGTACGTCTCCCGCGAGACGGCGAAGCTGCTCGGCAAGGACCCGTCCGAGGTCAACGTCATCGTGCTGCACCTGGGCAACGGCGCCTCCGCCTCGGCGGTCCGCGGCGGCCGCTGCGTGGACACCTCGATGGGCCTGACCCCGCTGGAGGGCCTGGTCATGGGCACCCGCTCGGGTGACCTCGACCCCGCGGTGATCTTCCACCTGGCGCGCAACGCCGGGATGTCCGTCGACGAGATCGACTCGCTCCTCAACAAGAAGAGCGGTCTGATCGGACTGTGCGGCGACAACGACATGCGCGAGATCCGCCGGCGGATCGACGAGGGCGACGAGCGGGCGGCGCTGGCCTTCGACGTCTATGTGCACCGGCTGAAGAAGTACATCGGCGCGTACTACGCCGTTCTCGGCAAGGTCGACGCGATCGCCTTCACTGCCGGTGTGGGCGAGAACGCGGCCCCGGTGCGCGAGGCCGCCGTCGCCGGTCTGGAGGAGCTCGGCCTGGCCGTGGACGCCGGCCTCAACGCCGTACGGGCGGACGAGCCCCGGCTGATCTCCCCCGCTTCCGCCCGGGTCGCGGTCGCCGTGGTGCCGACCGACGAGGAGCTGGAGATCGCCACCCAGTCGTATGCCCTGGTCAGCGCTTGATCAGCGTTTGATCGGCGCTTGATCAGCGGACGGCTTCCGTCCTTTCCCACAGCTCGAATATTCCGCTCCGAAACAAACCGATAGGATCTGCCCCATGCGCCGTTCCAAAATCGTCTGCACCCTGGGCCCCGCCGTCGACTCCTTCGACCAGCTGAAGACGCTGATCGAAGCGGGTATGAATGTGGCCCGTTTCAACATGAGCCACGGGACCCACTCGGAGCACGAGGAGCGGTACCACCGCCTCCGTAAGGCCGCCGAGGAGACCGGCCGCGCGGTCGGCGTGCTGGCCGACCTCCAGGGCCCGAAGATCCGCCTGGAGACCTTCGCGGACGGCCCCGTGGAGCTGGTGCGCGGCGACGAGTTCACCATCACGACCGAGGACGTCCCGGGCGACCGCACCATCTGCGGCACGACCTACAAGGGTCTGCCGGGCGACGTCTCCAAGGGCGACCAGATCCTGATCAACGACGGCAACGTCGAGCTCCGGGTCACCGAGGTCGAGGGCCCGCGCGTGCGGACCATCGTCATCGAGGGCGGTGTCATCTCCGACCACAAGGGCATCAACCTGCCCGGCGCGGCGGTGAACGTCCCGGCGCTGTCCGAGAAGGACGTCGAGGACCTCAAGTTCGCGCTCGCGATGGGCTGCGACATGGTCGCGCTGTCCTTCGTCCGCGATGCCAAGGACGTCCGCGACGTGCACCGCGTCATGGACGAGGTCGGCCGCCGGGTGCCGGTCATCGCCAAGGTCGAGAAGCCGCAGGCCGTCGCCAACATGCAGGACGTCGTCATGGCGTTCGACGGTGTGATGGTGGCCCGTGGCGACCTGGCGGTGGAGTACCCGCTGGAGAAGGTCCCGATGGTGCAGAAGCGCCTCATCGAGATGTGCCGCCGCAACGCCAAGCCGGTGATCGTCGCGACCCAGATGATGGAGTCGATGATCACCAACTCGCGGCCGACCCGCGCCGAGGCGTCCGACGTCGCCAACGCCATCCTCGACGGCGCCGACGCGGTCATGCTCTCCGCCGAGTCCTCGGTGGGCGCGTACCCGATCGAGACGGTCAAGACGATGTCCCGCATCGTCGAGGCGGCCGAGGAGGAGCTCCTCTCCAAGGGCCTGCAGCCGCTGGTCCCGGGCAAGAAGCCGCGTACGCAGGGCGGCTCGGTCGCCCGTGCCGCCTGTGAGATCGCGGACTTCCTCGACGCGAAGTCCCTGGTCGCCTTCACCAAGTCCGGCGACACGGCCCGCCGCCTGTCCCGCTACCGCACGGCCCAGCCGATCCTGGCCTTCACCACGGACGCCTCCACCCGCAACCAGCTCACGCTGAGCTGGGGCGTCGAGACGTACGTCGTGCCGCACGTCGACAACACCGACGCGATGGTCGACTTGGTCGACGCGGAGCTGCTGAAGCTGAAGCGCTACAACGCGGGCGACACCATGATCATCACCGCGGGTTCGCCCCCCGGCATCCCCGGCACGACCAACATGGTCCGCGTGCACCACCTGGGCGGCGAGAACCGCTAGGTTCCCCCGCTCGTACGGCAGCACGGCCGTGGCCGCCTCTCTTCCCTCCGGGGAAGGGAGGCGGCCACGGCCTTTTGCACGACCTTTAGGAGTACGTGCCGTCCGTGAGGTACTGGTGCAGGTTGGAGATGTGCAGCGTGCCGCCGAACTGGCCGCCCTGGCGGATCTTCACGTCGGTGAGGAAGAGCGGGATGGGCAGCTTCAGGCCGGGGATCAGCGGGGGCGGGCTGCTGGGGCTCTGGGTGGACGGGATGAGCCCGAGCAGCTTGCCCTTCAACTCCTCGGTGTACATGGTGACCTGACCACCCGTGACGGTGGAGTCCGTCCCGGGGCCCGCGACGTGACTGAGCTTGCCGTCGCGGTTGACGATCTGGTGCAGGTCCTTGATGGTCAGGGCATCCGCGGTGAACTTCAGCACGGACTTCTGCTGCCCGTTCACCATGGTGATCTTCTTGATGCCCTCGTAGGTGAGGCCCTTCAGGGTGAGGACGCTGGCCTCCAGATACCAGGGCTGGTTCGGGAAGGCGTGGCCCTCCTTCTCGTCCACCACCGTGGGTTTCGGGCAGGGCGGCAGCTCGCCGGGGGAGGCGGAGGCGCTCGCCGCCGGGCTCGGGCTCCCGCTGGGGCTCGCACTCGCACTCCCACTCGGACTCGCGCTCGTCGAGGGGGCGGCGCCGGGCTTGCGCGCGCCCGGCTTCGGCTTGGCCTGGCCCCCGGCCTCGTCACCCGCGGACGGGGACGGGGAAGCGGGGGACGGGGTGAGCGGGGTGGGCGAGGTGCCCGTCGAGGGACTTCCGGCCGGCTTGCCGCCGTTGAGGATGTCCTTCAGCTTGTCGCCGAGGCCCAGGGGGTCCAGGGGGTTGAAGGTCTTGGAAGGGGACGGAGACGGGGACGGGGAGGAGGACGGTTCCGGTGCGGGCGATTCGCTCTTGCCGGGGCCCGGGTCCGGAGCGGACGGGGCCGTGCTCGGCGCGGGGGACCCGGCGACTTCCTTCGCCTTGTCCTTCGCCTTGTCCTTCGCCTTGTCCTTCGTCTTGTCCTTCGCGTCCTTGCCCGGTTCCTGGCTCGGGCTCGGGCTCTTGCCCGCGTCCGCACGCGGGCTCCCGCTCGCACTCGTACCGGGCTCGGCGCTCGCGCCCGTGCTCGGCGAGGAGTCCGGGGCCGTGGCGCACTGCCCCTCGAACGGCTCCGGCACGGTCGGCCTGGCGCTCGCGAGCTGGGGCGTGAGCCCCATCCCCACCAGCACCGCGGTCGGCATCGCCGCGATGGCGACGGCCTTGCCCGCGGGCATGTGCAGCCGGGCGAGCAGCGGTTTCCGGGGGGCGGCGTGCCGGGGCCCGGTTCTCTCGTGGCGCGCCTCGTCCCTCTCGTCAGTCGGCACGGTGACCCCCGTCCGTCTCCTTCATCAGGCTCAGCCGCGGCGGCGCCGACGGCTCCGGCGGGGCGGCCGCGTCCGGGCCCTCGCCCGCCGGTCCGCCGTCGTGGTCCGGTCCCGCCTCCGCGACCGGCTTGCCCGGCACCCAGGAGACGCCGAGCGCGCCCCCGACCAGGGCGAGCAGGAAACCGACCAGGAACGCCCCGAAGTTGGCCACCACCAGCGAGACCAGCGCCAGCAGGATCGCCGCGACACCGGCGAAGATCCGTGACTGCTGCTGGAACCAGAGCGTCAGCCCGAGGACGACCAGCAGCACGCCGATGATCAGCGAACCGGCGCCCGCCGTGGTGGCCATGCGGATGTGCAGATCGCCCAACGTCATGGTCTGGTAAGGGATGTACATGATCGGGAAGCCGGCCAGCAGGGTCCACAGTCCGCCCCAGAACGGGCGTTGCCCGCGCCACTCCCGAAACGAACGGCGGGCACGGCCCGAGGGGGAATCCGTCGGCCGGGTTCGCGTGTCGGCGCTCATGTCGTACAGCTCCTAGGACTGGCGAGTTCGGGGGTACGTGGTGCGGCGCGGCGTCGCGCGGCACGGGCACGGGAGCGTGGATCCCCGTCCCGTACCCGTCCGTTCAGCGCGTTGCTACGCCTTGCACTCGGCCTTGCTGAGGCTGACGCCCATGTGCAGGCCCGGCAGCGTGAAGGTGCCCGCCGAAGTGGCCCACGCCTTCTGGTTGACCTTCTCGAACCAGACCTCGTCGGCCTGCTGGGCGAACGAGCCGGGCACGTGGGCGCCCTTCTTGCCGTCGTCGCTCGACTTGGCCGGGCCGGGGCCCTTGGTCGTGTTGTCCACCGACACACCGATGTCGACGTTCTTGAACGTGGCGTCGGCCGTCATGTCCTCCGCGTCGATGTAGAGCTTCTCCGCGGAGACCTGCTTGCCTCCCCCACCGGCCTCCAGCTTCATCGACACGTCGAAGCCGAGGCCCGTCGGAATGGTCACCGCCTGGCAGAGGCCGTTGATCTCCGCCTTGTCGATACCGACCACCGCGACCGGCTTGCCGCCCGCCTTGGTCTCGTCGATGGCGCCGTACTGGACGAACCCCGTGCCGTGCAGCTTCTGGGCGGACACCTGGAACTGCTGACCGGAGACACTGAACGACGCCGCCAGCGCGCCCTGCGCCACCGCGACACCGATCGCGGCCGTCGCCGCCACACTGGGCACCATCACCACGGCGAACCGCCGCCACCTGGTCCCACCACGAGTCTGGGACTGCATGACTTTCCTCCTTCTCGGACGTACATCTCCGGTGCGGACCTCGCGGTCGGCCCGGGATGGGAGAAGTGCTACGTCCTCGGGAAGGAGAGCGCCGCCGCGGCCCGGTGGCGCGAAACGCCTCCGACAACACCGGCGATCACCCCCGAGCGACAACCACTGGCCGCGCTCTCGCGCAACCGCCGGGACAGGCCCGGCCGTTGACGGCCGGGACCCCCCTGTCCCCGAGCCGGCCCGGAGTGCGGCCGACCCGCCCGGTGGGGACCCATCCCCCCGCACACCGACCGGCTGCCGGGTAAGGGAATGGACCGAGCTTGGCCGATCGTGGTCCATTCACGGCCGGGGCACAAGAGGTTCATTACTAGCGAGTAACGGGCCGATAACCAAGGGACGTCCGGTGCGCATCGACCGGCACCGGGAGCACATCGGAGCGTGCGCGGAAAGAAGTGGCGATACACGAAAAAACCCGGGCGAAAGCCCGGGTTTTCCCTACTCGCAGTAACAGCCCCCGCAATTACCAAGTTTTGGTAAAGCGAGGTAGTCCGTGCCGGGTGTGACACGGGTGCGGCGAGGGTTTCCCGCTCCCCCGCCGGGACGGCCCGTCAGAACAGTGCGCGCGACAGCGCCGTACGCGCGGCAACCACCCGCGGGTCGTCCGGCCCGATCACCTCGAAGAGCTCCAGCAGCCGCACCCGCGCGGCGTCCCGGTCCTCACCGGCCGTCCGCCTGACCGTGTCGAGCAGCCGGCCGAAGGCGTCCTGCACATGCCCGCCGACCAGGTCGAGGTCGGCCGCGGCGATCTGCGCCCGCACGTCGGCGGGGTTCTCCGCGGCGGTCTTGCGGACCTGCTGCGGGTCCATGTCCTGGACGCGCTGCAGGAGTTCGGCCTGCGCGAGGCCCAGCTTCGCCTCGGGGTGGCCCGGGTCGTCGGACAGCACGTTCTTGTACGCCCGCACCGCACCGCCCAGGTCACCGGCGTCCAGCGCCTCGTGGGCCAGGCTCAGGGCCGCGTCGTACGGGCCCACGGGAGCCGCCTGCGGGGCCGCGCCCTCCTCGCCCGGCTCCACCGGCGCGCCCACGATCCCGAAACGCTGCTCCGAGACCTGGATCAGCTGGTCCAGCACCTCCCGGATCTGCGCCTCGGGCGCGGCGCCCTGGAAGAGCGGCAGGGCCTGCCCGGCCACCACCGCGAAGACCGCCGGGATCGACTGGACGCCGAACTGCTGGAAGAGAAGCTGGTTGGCCTCGACATCGACCTTGGCGAGCACGAACCGGCCCGCGTACTCGTCCGCCAGCCGCTCCAGCAGCGGACCGAGCTGCTTGCACGGCTCGCACCAGTCGGCCCAGAAGTCGATGACGACAGGCACCTCGGCGGAGCGCTGCAGTACCTCCGCCTCGAAGCCGGCCTCGTCGACGTCGAAGACAAGGCGCTGCGCACCGGCGGGCGCACCGCCGTGACGGGCGGCCTCGACACGGGCCTGCTCCGCCTTCTGCTTGGCTTCCCCGGCCGCCTTCACCGCGGCGAGGTCGACCACTCCACTCATGGACATGTTCCGTGGCTGCATGGTGCCTATCCTCCCCCCTCCGCGCGGCGATCGGAAAAGCGCGCCGTCAGAACGGCGCCAAGAGCGTTCGCATCGGCGCCGGGTCCCCACCCGGTACCTGTGGTTGTCGCTTTCGCTACGACTCGTAGCGTAACTGCAAGCCGCTGCTCTGCAACCGGGCCCTCCCGTGATCTGGCTCATACCGGGACCCGTGCCGACATGGCTACTCGGCGGTAAGGTCGCGGACATGACTACCGCCCCCCGTACCGGCGGCGGCCGCACGGGCCGGCCGCGCAGCGCAGCGGCCGACCGCGCGATCCTCGACGCGACGCGCGCCGCGCTGGTCGAACTGGGCTGGGGCAAGCTGACGCTGGGCGACGTGGCGGCCCGTGCGGGCGTCGCCAAGACCACCCTCTACCGCCGCTGGGCGGGCAAGAACGAACTCGTCGTGGACGCGGTGGCGGCTCTCTTCGACGAGCAGTTGCACCTCCCCGACCTCGGCAGCCTCACGGCCGACATCGAGGGCGTCGTCCTCCGCTTCGCGGCCCTCCTGGAACGCCCGGAGACCAAGACGGCCCTCATGGCCGTCGTCGCCGAGTCCACCCGCGACGACGCGCTCCGCGACCGCATCCGCTGCGCGATCGTCGACCGCCAGAAGCGGCTCGTCCTCCTCGGACGGGAGCGGGCCCAGGCCCGGGGGGAGCTCCCGCGCGAGGACGATGCCGCCGTGGCGGCGCGCAATGCCGACTTGATCTTCGACGTCATCGCGGGGGCCGTGGTCCATCGCGCGCTCGTGAGCGCGGAGCCGGTCGACGAGGAGTGGGCTCGCGGCTTCACCACCCTCTTGGTGGGCGGCCTGACGGCCGCGGCCGGCTGACACCTCGCCCTCCGGGTGCGGGCCGGTTCGCCGCCTGCGGCGGGAGCGGCCTACGGCCGCGTCCTCAATCGCCGGACGGGCTGGAAAATCCAGCCCGTCCGGCGTTTGAGGACAACGCGGCGAAGCCGTGTTGCGGGGGCTGGGGCGCAG